>JAATFW010000181.1 GCA_015654985.1 Sphingobacteriales bacterium
GGAATAAGCAGAAGCACCGCATATAATAAGTTTTGGCTTTTCAGTTAAAGCCACTTCTTCGAGTTTGTTATAATCAATCCGTCCGCTTTCTTTGTCTACTCCATAAAAGAAAGGAGTATAGAGCTTCCCGGATGAATTTACGGGAGAACCATGGGTTAGATGTCCGCCATGTGAAAGATCAAATCCCAGAATTTTATCGCCCGGTTTAAGCAAAGCCAGGAATACCGCCGAATTTGCCTGTGCTCCTGAATGTGGCTGAACATTTACCCATTCGGCATTAAATAATTTTTTTGCACGCTCTATGGCTATAGTTTCAATCTCATCCACCACTTCACAACCTCCATAGTACCGTTTTCCCGGAAGTCCTTCAGCATACTTGTTTGTAAGGACAGATCCGGCTGCTTCCATTACCTGCCTGCTTACAAAGTTCTCCGATGCAATCAGTTCTAATCCGCTTTCCTGACGCTCCTGCTCCTGTTCGATGAGTTTAAAAACAATGTTGTCTTTGTTCATTAGTATTGAGTTATATGTAATAAGTCGTAAATTCTATTATGATACCCGGGCAGATTTTTCTGCTACCCAAAAATTATTAAATCCAAGCCCTATTTGTATAGATATAAGCTCCTGCTGGAGCATTTCAAGCATCGCAAGGAAGTTGTAAACAAAATGTACTTTATTTTCTGAATTTTTAACCATTTCAGAGAAATCCATTCTTTGGTTAAGCTGAAGCATTTGAGAGATGATCTTTTTCTGTTGTTCTATGGTATAGGGATATTGCACTACAGTATGCTTTACATCTGCATTCCGCTGCCTGTAGCGGGCTAATGCCTTTTCATAGATCAGCATTAGTTTATATAACCCAACAGAAGAAAGCTCTTCACCGGGTTCTGCCGTTTCTGCTATACGGTCAAGATCGGTTGTGATATTCCCGCGTTTTTCCTGGCGGAACCGCCGTTCTTCAAGAATACGAAGCTCTTCCGTAACCTCTTTGAATTTTTTATATTCGATGAGCTTCTGAACGAGGTCGCGTTTAAGGTCCATTTCATTTCCATTCTCATCCAGATCCGGCCGCGGAAGCAGCATTTTTGCTTTAATTCGCATCAGGGTAGCTGCCACAAAAATAAATTCGCTTGCCAGTTCAATGTTCAGGGCATTCATCTGCTGGATATAAGCAAGAAAATCATCCGTGATCCTGGCTATAGGAATGGCATGAATATCAAGCTCATCACGCTCAATAAAGAACAGAAGAAGGTCGAATGGCCCCTCAAACTGAGGTAATCTGATATCGTAAGTATCATACTGTATCACAAGTGGTTCAAAAATAAAGATTTATTTCATGTGAAAATAATTATTTTAAATCTGAAGGAAAGCTGTTCGAAAAGTAGCATATACATTCGGGGCAATCTTATCTTAGGCAGCATAATTGCTTTGAAAAACAGATATAAAAACAAATTTATCTTAGTTTATAAATAATATTGAGTTACTTTGTGGTTTTTAAATTTTACGCGGCTGCAGTATGAAAGTAAAGGCGGGAGAACTGTTAGAAACTATTAACTACCCTTCTGATCTAAAGAAACTTAACGAAGCTGATCTGGAACGCCTTTGTAAAGAGCTTCGTCAGTATATTATAGATGTTGTTTCTGTAAACGGAGGTCATTTCGGTGCAAGCCTGGGCGTTGTAGAACTTTCAGTGGCTTTACATTATGTTTTAAATACACCTTACGACCAGCTTGTCTGGGATGTGGGCCATCAGGCCTATGGTCATAAAATATTAACGGGCAGACGTTCTGTTTTTCATACAAACCGTATTTATAAGGGAATCAGTGGTTTTCCGAAGCGTTCGGAAAGCGAATACGATACTTTTGGCGTAGGACACTCTTCTACGTCTATATCTGCTGCTCTGGGTATGGCTGTGGCTTCTCTTCATAAAGGAGAAACAGACCGCCAGCATGTTGCGGTAATTGGCGACGGCGCTATGACAGGGGGAATGGCATTTGAAGCTCTTAATCATGCTGGAATAGAGAACAGCAACCTGCTGGTCATTCTCAATGATAACTGTATGTCTATCGACCCGAATGTGGGTGCTCTGAAAGAATACCTGACAGCTATTACCACATCCAGGCAATATAATAAGTTTCGCGACGATATATCCCATGTACTGAGCAAGCTGTCGGAACTTGGTCCCAATGCCCTGCAGGTAGTGAAAAAGATAGAGAAAAGCATCAAGGGAACATTACTTAAAGAAAGCAATCTTTTTGAGGCTCTGAACTTCAGGTATTTCGGTCCGGTAGACGGGCATGATATTAAACAACTGGTAAAAGTTCTGAAAGACCTGCGTAATATCCCCGGCCCCAAATTACTGCATTGTGTAACCGTTAAAGGGAAAGGTTTCGCCCTTGCGGAGAAGGACCAGACCAAATGGCACGCTCCGGGGCTTTTTGATAAAATTACAGGAGAGATTAAAAAAAGTATAAGCGATAAACCTCAACCTCCCAAATATCAGGACGTTTTTGGCCACACCATGGTAGAGCTGGCAGAAATGAACTCTAAAATAATGGGGGTAACACCGGCCATGCCAAGTGGAAGTTCGTTAAATATAATGATGAAGGCAATGCCCGACCGGGCTTTCGATGTGGGAATTGCTGAGCAACACGCCGTTACTTTTTCTGCCGGGTTGGCCACCAGGGGAATGGTACCTTTCTGCAATATTTATTCAAGCTTTATGCAGCGCGCCTACGACCAGGTAATTCATGATGTTGCCATACAGAACCTGAATGTTGTTTTCTGCCTCGACAGGGCGGGAATAGCCGGAGCCGATGGCGCAACACATCATGGAGCTTATGATCTGGCATATATGAGATGTATCCCGAATATGACAGTTGCAGCTCCTATGAATGAGGAAGAATTGCGCAATCTCATGTTTACGGCACAGCAGGAAAATATGGGCCCCTTTTCTATCCGCTATCCCAGGGGAACAGGGGTAATGCCCGACTGGCAAAGGCCGATGAAGGCAATTCCGGTAGGAAAAGGGAGGAAGATCTGCGATGGTGAAGAACTTGCGATCCTGACTATTGGACACATAGGAAACGAAGCTGTAAAAGCCTGCCAGGAATTGAATGCGGAGGGGATTCATCCTGCTCATTATGATCTTCGTTTCATAAAGCCTCTTGATGAAACCCTTTTACATGAGGTTTTTAAGAAGTTCAGTAAAATAGTTACTGTAGAAGACGGATGTATTCAGGGAGGTATGGGAAGTGCTGTCCTGGAGTTTATGGCTGATAACGAATATGCTGCTAAAGTAGTCCGCCTGGGGATGCCCGATAAAGTAATTGAACATGGAGAACAACCCGAGTTATGGGCCGAATGTCAATACGATGCCTCTTCCATTGTTCAGGCAGTAAAGAAAATGGCTGTTGGAAGAACTACCCGTGTTATGGCGTCATAGGGAAATAATAAACGCCCGGAAACCGCCAAAAAATTTGCTTTTTTAAGAATCTACATATATCTTCGTACCATTGAGGCAAGACTATATCGCATATGCAGGTGTAGTCTTGTTTGTTTTTTATGCACTCCAATAATTAATGATGATATGGCAGAGTTAACTTATTATAGTAAAGAAGGATTAGAAAAGTTAAAAGAAGAATTACACTTTTTAAAAACAGAAGGCAGATCTCAGATAGCAAAAGCCATAGCAGAAGCGAGGGATAAAGGAGATCTTTCGGAAAATGCAGAATACGATGCAGCCAAAGAGGCACAGGGCCTCCATGAAGCAAAAATATCAAAGCTTGAAAACACGCTGGCCCATGCAAGGCTCATTGACGAGTCAAAGCTTGATACTTCTAAGGTGCTGGCTCTTTCTATTGTTAAAATAAAAAATGTGAAAAACGGTACCACCATGACCTATCAGCTTGTCTCTGAAAGTGAGGCTGATTTGAAATCAGGCAAAATATCGGTAAAATCACCGATAGCAAAGGGACTGCTTGGAAAATCAGTGGGCGATAAAGCCGAAATAGCGGTTCCTGCAGGCAAAGTAGAATTTGAAGTACTTGAAATATCAAGATAATAACATGGCTTCGCTTTTTTCAAAAATAGCAGCAGGTGAAATTCCTGCCTTTAAGGTGGCAGAGGATGAGAACTTTCTCGCCTTTCTGGATATCAACCCCTTAGTAGAGGGCCATGTATTAGTGATTCCGAAAAAGGAAGTAGATTATATTTTTGATCTTGATGATGAAACCTATTCGGGGCTTCTTGTTTTTGCTAAAAAAGTAGCGGTTGCGATCAGGAAAGCCATTCCCTGCCAAAGGATAGGAGTAGCAGTGATTGGGCTGGAAATCCCTCACACACATATCCACCTTGTTCCGATGAATAATATGGATGATATAAATTTTTCAGGACCCAAACTTCAGCCCGAAAATGAAGAGTTAAAGCTTACTGCAGAAAAGATCCGGGCTGCATTCTAAGATCTGCTCACTTTCCGCCCCCGATTTTTCCGGGATTATCTTTAGCAAAAGATTCCCAGCCGGAATAAGATTGTTTATTTCCACTACCGGTCATTCTTTGGAATGAATGGCAAACCGCCACAGCAAGCCCGTCGGTAGCATCCAGAAATTCTGGTGTTTCTTTAAAGTTCAGAAGTGTTTGCAGCATTGCCGCAACCTGCTCTTTACCTGCGTTTCCATTTCCTGTAACAGATTGTTTGATCTTACGGGGAGAATATTCAAAGATCGGGATATCACGGGAGAGTGCTGCTGCTATGGCAATACCCTGAGCCCTGCCAAGCTTTAACATTACCTGTATGTTTTTCCCGTAAAATGGAGCCTCTATGGCCAGACAATCCGGTTTGTATTCTTCTATCAGTGCTATCGTTTTCTCAAAGATCCGCTTTAGCTTAAGCGAGTGATCGTCTAAATGATTCATTTTAATCACACCAAGGCTGATCAGCTCGATCTTCGTTCTTACCTCTTTCACTAATCCATATCCCATTACAGCTGTTCCCGGGTCTATTCCCAGGATGATACGCTCGTTCGACTTTTCCCTTTGCATCTTCAGCAATATTACGCTTTTTCATTAGCATAATCTGTTTTTTAACGGCAATGAAGCTGTCATGAGCGTCTTGTTTTTACTCTATTGTTTGTAAGTATCTGCAAATGCTCATAATGGTTTACATTAGCATAATTATTGTAAGCTTCTGCAAATACCCATAATAGTTTCGAACGGATCCGGCGATCTTCCTCAGGCAAAGATCAGGATCATCGACTGTGCAAGCAGTATCCTCAGGATCATTGTCAATGGATATACAGTGGCATACGTAACAGCCGGGGCATCAGACCCTGCCGAATACGTTGCAAAAGCCAGTGCCGGAGGATCAGTAGAAGCGCCGGCCAGCAATCCGCAAATTTCAAAATAACTGCACTTGAAAACGTATTTTGCAATCAAACTAACAGTCAGTAACGGTACCAGCGTAATCGCAACCCCGTACGACATCCAGTATAAGCCATTGCCGCTAACAAGCAGTTCAACAAAATGCTCACCACTGGAAAGTCCCACACTTGCCAGGAACAGTACAATTCCGATCTCGCGGATCATCAGGTTTGCCCCCTGGGTTACATACGGAGTAAGATAAAACTTTCCGCCGAAACGGCTCATAAAAATAGCTACAATAAGCGGCCCGCCTGCCAGCCCGATTTTTACAGGGGCCGGAATACCGGGAACAACAAATGGAATGCTTCCAAATAATACGCCAAGCACGATTCCGAAAAATATAGGAGCAAGATTAGGATGATCCAGGCGCTTAAGCGAATTACCCAGGATTTTACTAAACAATGTTACAGCTTCCTCCCTGCCGACAGTGGTAACAACATCTCCAACCTGGAAGGTCGTGTCAGTAGTCGCTACAAATTCAATTCCGGCCCGGTTAATCCGGGTAATGGTAAAATCCTGATTGTTTAAGAACCGCAGATCTCCAATTGTTTTGTGAGTTACTTCTTCTTTGGTAACAACAATGCGGCGGGAAATAATATTACATTTGATCTTCAGCAGGTCTGTCTCGCTTTCTTTTCCCACCAGGATTTTTAATTTATCGAAATCCTCTTTCGGCGCTACAGCAAGGATAACGTCATCTTTATGCAGAATAGTTTCCGAGTCTGGAGTACTGATTTCACCGTCGTGGTAAATACGCGAGATAACCAGTTTGGTATTAATAATAGACTTAATAATTTTTAATGGCTGATTAAACAACTGGGGGTTGGCAACTTCAAGATTAATTGTTGAAGGGGCCGGTTGTCCTCTCAGTAATTTCTCTTTATAAATGGCTTTTTCCTTCGCCAGATCAACTTTAAATATATAACGAAGGACGATCAGCACCAGGATAATTCCGATCACACCAAAGGGATAAGCAACGGCATATCCGAGGCCCAGATTTGGAATATCCATGGGTACTCCGGATGCTTTAAGGTCGGCTAATGCCTGCTGGGCAGCTCCGAGGCCCGGCGTATTGGTAACAGCCCCCGACATAATGCCTGCCATTACAGCAATAGGGGTATTGGTTAAATAATGGATAAATACGGTTACCAGCGCACCGGTTACAACCATTGCAGCGGCCAGGAAGTTAAGCGAGAGTCCCTGTTTTCTCAGCGAAGCTATAAAGCCCGGTCCCACCTGTAATCCTATACTGTACACAAACAGTATTAAGCCGAATTCTCTTACAAAATGTTCAACTTCCTTGTTAATTAAAAGATGGAAGTGGGAAGCGATGATCCCAACAAACAGTACCCAGGTAATGCCCAGCGAAATGTTAAATACCTTAACTTTTCCAAGGGTTACACCAATGGCAATTACCAGGCCGTAAATTAATACAGTATGTGCAACCGAATCCTGTGTAAATAGTTCTGATAGCCAGTTCATTCTATAAGATGTTTATCTGATTGTGAATTTTTATATAGTATTAATAAGTAATTGAGAAGAACGATGGGATGTTGTATATGGAAGTCCCTGCTCCGTGTTGTTTGTTTTATGTGCAGTTTAATATTAGTTAAATACTATAATTTTTAATGGGCTAGTTTTGCTATTGTTATTTGAAGGTATATCGTTTAAGTTAATTTTAGGGTTTCCCCGGAATTTAACCCGATACTGTCTGTTCAAATTTCAATGACTTTACCGTCGGTAAATCTTATAAATGAGAATGAGATGTGAAATGATTAATGTCACTTTATTACATGATAAGTAGCAGTGTCCTGTAAATGCGGTCAACAGTGCCTGCAGGGCATTTATGATTTATATAGCAATCAGAATAATGAACTTTTATGTTAGAAGGCAATTATTTTAAGAAAAGAGAAAACAAAGCCTTTCGTTGCTTTTGTGTAACATTGTACCAAACTAATAAGCAGGTTGAATCGGAAAAGTAAAAAGACAATAAGCCTTCTGGTAAAGATTACCGTACTCGTACTGGCAACAGTATTTATTATTTACAAACTGAATAATAACAGTAATCTACGAAATTTTGGTATGCTGATCAGTAAACTTTCTGTGGGAAAAGTTTACTTTACACTGGGCGTGATCTTTTTTCTGATGCTTGTTAACTGGACTCTTGAAGCATTAAAATGGAAATTTCTTGTAAGAAGAATAGAGCTTATCAGTACCCGGAAGGCCATAGAGTCGGTATTTTGCGGATTAACATGGGCCATTTTTACACCTAACAGGATCGGAGAATATGGAGGGAGGATCTTTTTTCTTTCTCCGCGTAAAAGAGTATTTGGGGCAATTGCCATGGGGGTGGGCGCTGTTGGCCAAATGGTGATTACTAATATTTTGGGGTCACTCGCTCTATTATGGTTCACCGGGCGTTTTATACAAATGAGCGGATGGCTCTATTACACCATTTTTTTTCTTACCGTTGTGTTCTGTGTCTTTTTTCTGCTTTTTTACTTTAATATCAGTTTACTTTCAGGCCTTATTAATAAGATCGGATTTTTGAAACGGTTCAGAAAATTCTTTATGATACTTGGTTCATATCATAAAACCGGCCTGCTGATTGTTTTTATTTATTGCATAGCCCGTTTTATTGTTTTTACTTCGCAGTATTATTTTATCATTAATATGCTGATACCGGATCTTCCGGTGTTCTCAATGATCATGATGATATTTATTCTGTTTTTTATACAATCGGCATTGCCTTCCCTTGATCTTCTGGATGTAGGTGTAAGAACGATGACGGCAACTTATTTTTTTAGTTTTATTACCCAGCAGGAAGTAGCAATTATGGCATCTACCGCCTGTATATGGCTGGTAAATCTCATTATTCCCGCAATTTTAGGATCCGGTTTTGTTTTTAAGCTCAATTTCTTTGGTACCAGTCGTAATTAGTTTCTTATCAGCACTGCTGACCTTACTTTATGTATTTGTTGTGCTTTTTTTCAGGAGGGGCTGGCTGAGCATACCTGAGTTTATAATTACAGAAAAAGTGCCGTCGACCAAAGTAAGCATTCTCATTGCTGCGCGGAATGAAGAAGATAAGATCGCTTTAACTATTGGTGATATTCTTTCACAAACCTATCCGGAAAAATTAAGGGAATTAATCGTTATAGACGATCATTCAACCGACCGCACGTCTGAGATTGTCTTGTCGTTTGCAGCGCAGGGAGTGAAGCTTATCCGCCTGGATGAAAAGGAAAAACTTAATTCATATAAGAAGAAGGCGATATCAGAGGCTATCGCTATTGCTGAAGGAGAACTTATAATAACTACGGATGCTGATTGCCGCATGCATAACAAATGGTTGGAAACAATTGTAAGTTATTATGAAGTGAACCATAGCAAACTCATTTCTTCTCCTGTGGTCTATCATGAAGAGAAAGGTTTTTTTGAACGTCTGCAGACACTCGAGTTCTTATACCTTATCGGCCTGGGAGCTTCTTCCATAGGAAACCGTGTGCCTTCAACCTGTAACGGGGCCAATCTTGCTTACCGGAAGGATGTTTTTCACGAGCTTGACGGGTTTAAAGGTATAGATGACCTTGCATCGGGCGACGATGAGCTCTTCCTTCATAAAGTAGCTGCAAGATATCCGGGAAGCATCGGGTTTTGTAAATCGGCCGGCGCTGTTGTTTATACAGATGCAAAAGGCAGTATCAGGGAGTTTATCAGACAGCGTAAACGCTGGGCATCTAAGAGTACGCGGTACAAGGATAAAAGGATTGTTACTCTCGGGGTTTCTATCTGGCTTTTTAACCTGCTTATTTTAATAAATCTGTTGTCAGGTTTTTATAATCCGGTTTACTGGCAGGTTGGCGTGATAGCCCTGCTGTTTAAGCTTGCTGCAGAAACTGCATTTCTTGTACCTGTTACAGCTTTTGCAAAGCGGCAGAAATTATTATGGTTTCTTCCCTTACTTACAGTTATCCATATTGTTTATATTGTTTATATTGGCGTTGCCGGTAATTCAGGAAAATATATATGGAAAGGAAGGCTGGTAAAATGAAACGCGATGCCTGGAATTATTTATTAGCAATCTTATGGTCACCTGCTTTCCGGGCAGATAGAAAATTTAGTATCAATTGCCGACAAAATAGCTATTTTTAACCTGGAGAATCACCATTTTGAAATTTGATAATACAAATAAAGGCTCCGGTGAGGATGATTTAATACAGCTTCTGCTCAAACGTCAGGCAGAACTGAATGCTTTGCTGGAGGTGACCCTTGCTATTAATAAGAACAGTGCAGCTTCAGTACTTTTTGAAATGCTGGTAGTGATTCTGCGGGTAAACCTGAATGTGGGCAGGATGAGGCTCCTTGTTAAAGAGGATGAAGAGTTTGAGAATGTTTCCGGCTTTGGCGTTGGAAATGAAAAGCCCGGAGATTTGCAAAGGGTGTGTTCAGCTCTCAGTGATTTTAAAGCGATCACTACTTTGAGCGGGCATTCGGAAGAACTGCTTCGTGGTTTTGACTTTTTTGTGCCGGTAATACATAAAAATAATACGCTCGCCTTTGTTCTTATCGGCGACTTTAATACTACGCCCGAGCTTCTCAGTCACGAACTGAATTATATTCAAACCCTTATCAATATTATTGTTGTTGCCCTGGAGAATAAAAAGCTTTTCAGGGAAAGGGTGGAGCGCGAGCGTTTTCAGAGAGACATAGAACTGGCCGGAGAAGTGCAGAATATGCTTGTTCCGCTACGTCTGCCTGAAAGCGAAAAATTTGAAATAGCAGCAACATATTTGCCGCATCAGAATATCGGAGGAGATTATTTCGATTTTATCCGGCTCAGCGACCAGGAATTTTTATGGTGCATCGGAGATGTATCAGGTAAAGGAATTTCTGCTGCCCTGCTGATGGCAAGTCTGCAGGCAACTCTCCGGGCCTGGACGTCAGTTGAAAAAAATCTCGACCGCTTAGTGCGTAAGCTGAACGAAATAGCGACTCAAAATACCAAGGGAGAGCGCTTTATTACCCTGTTCCTGGCCCGGTACAACGAGATAAGCCGGGAAGTAGAATATATTAATGCGGGACATAACGCTCCTATTCTTATAGCAGAAGGAAAAGCAACTTTTCTCAAAGAGGGAACGACTATGCTCGGCACTTTTGATGAATTGCCTTTTGTACATACAGGGAAGTTTATTTTACCCGAAAACTCTCTTGTGTTTAACTATACAGACGGCCTTATTGAAAGCCCTGATGAGGATGTTTTTATTTCTGAAGCTGAGCTTGTAGAATACCTGGCATTGCACTATCAGCTTCACTCCGAACAGATCAATAAAGGTATCCTTTCTGCAATTCAGACATCAAGAAATGCTAAAATGCATTCTGATGATATTACAATGTTCACGTTAAAAATATTTTAACAGCCGCCACGCTATTTTTATCCGTCTGTATGCAGCTTAAAAAAACTTCATGTACATTTGTTTCCAGTTAGAGTTATGTTAAAGATAAAATGACCTGGTATATTTTTATAAAGCAACAAATTTCGGGCGATTCATGCTTAACAACTCATAACCCATAATTCATAACTCATAATTCATACTTAACGCCGGTGCTTTTTTCATTTTATCAGCAGGAATTTATAGAAGCGGGATGTGATGAAGCCGGCCGGGGCTGTCTGGCAGGGCCTGTATTTGCTGCTGCTGTTATTTTGCCTCCCGATTTTAAACATAAACAACTGACAGATTCAAAACAGTTATGCGAAACTGACCGATATAAGTTAAGGAAGGTTATTGAGAAGAGGGCAATTGCCTATGCAGTTGCACAGGTTGATCATGAAGAAATAGACAGGATCAATATCTTAAATGCTTCTTTCCTTGCCATGCATAAAGCACTGGACCTGTTACAGGTGAGACCGGGCTTTGTTTTGATTGACGGAAATCGTTTTAAAAAGTACCAGGAGATCCCTCATGCCTGTATCATAAAGGGAGACGGGAAATATTATTCTATTGCTGCTGCTTCTATCCTGGCTAAAACCTACCGGGATGACTTTATGAAAGATCTTGCTGCGCTTCATCCCGAATACGATTGGTGTAGTAATAAAGGGTATCCTACGGTAAAACACCGGAATGCTGTGCTTCAATATGGCTTTTCGCCTTTTCATCGCCGTACTTTCAGGGTAACCGACCCTCAACTGGACTTGTTTAATGGGAAACCCTTAGCAGAGACAGAATATTAAGGGAGAGATATCAAAAAAAAGGGGCATTCATCAGGAGATAAGTTCGATCGTCTTTGATAGGGGTTAAAGTTTTATGCAGAATTGAAATAAGCTGATTTCAGATAGCTGATTGCTGATTGCTTTTAATTATTTTTGCCGCTCAACCTGAAATATAATAAATGAAGAATACAGCGCTGACAGATATACACATTTCCCTGGGAGCTAAAATGGTTCCCTTTGCAGGTTATAATATGCCGGTTCAATATGAAGGAATCAACGCCGAACACACTGCTGTAAGATCAGCAGTCGGGGTTTTTGACGTTAGCCACATGGGCGAATTTATCCTGAATGGTGAAAATACTCTTGATCTGATTCAAAAAGTTACCTCAAATGATGCTTCGAAGCTTGTGGATGGAAAAGTTCAGTATTCAAGCCTTCCCAATGAAACCGGTGGTATCGTGGACGACCTTTTAGTGTACCGGATAGACGCAGGAACCTATATGCTGGTGGTTAATGCTTCTAATATTGAGAAAGACTGGAACTGGATTTCAAAGTACAATACGTATGGGGTTGAGATGAAGAATATCTCAGACCAGACATCTTTGCTGGCAGTGCAGGGCCCCAAAGCTGTTGAAGTGTTGCAGCCGCTTACCTCCATTGATCTTTCTTCCATGGAGTATTATTCCTTTAAAAAAGGAACGTTTGCCGGAATTGATAATGTGATCGTTTCTGCAACCGGTTATACAGGCGCCGGAGGATTCGAGCTCTATTTTGATAATGTAAATGCTGAACATATCTGGAAGGAAATTTTCAAAGCAGGTGAACCTGCCGGCATAAAGCCAATCGGATTGGGAGCCCGTGATACCCTGCGGTTGGAGATGGGCTTCTGTCTTTATGGAAATGATATTGATGATACCACTTCACCTATTGAAGCGGGACTTGGCTGGATCACAAAGTTTTCAAAGAGCTTTGTAAATGCTGATAAACTGGCAGAACAGAAAAAAGCAGGCGTTGAACGTAAACTGGCAGGCTTTGAAATGCTGGAGCGTGGCATTCCGCGTCATGATTATGAAATAACGGATGCTGAAGGAAATATAATTGGGAAAGTTACTTCGGGAACACAATCACCATCGCTTCAGAAAGCAATCGGAATGGGCTATGTTAAAACTTCTTTCTCTGCGCCTGGCACCGAACTTTTCATAAAAATTCGTCAGTCACTGGTAAAAGCAGTTGTTGTAAGGCCTCCCTTTTTAAAGCATAAGAAGTGAAAGTAGTACAATTAACATCTCCCGGAAAATTAAAAGTTGAAGTTTGCTTTACCCCTGCATTACTGCCGCTGTATACTATTGATAGCAGCATTGTGGTTGTTATCGATATCTTCAGGGCTACTTCTTCTATTTGTTATGGTATTGAAAACGGAGCATCGGCCATTATTCCTGTTTCGCAGGTAGAAGAATGTGCTGCATATCACGGTACAGATTGTCTTCTTGCTGCAGAACGTGACGGAGAGGTAGTGGAAGGCTTTGATTTTGGGAATTCTCCTTTCGCATATACTGCCGAAAAAGTTGCCGGGAAAACAGTGGTGCTGACTACCACCAACGGTACCCATGCTATTCATTTATCAAGAAAAGCTAAAAGAATTGTTATTGGCTCTTTCTTTAATCTCAGTTCTCTTTCCGCCTGGCTAAAAAATCAGAATGAAAATATTTTGCTGGTATGTGCCGGCTGGAAAAATAAGTTAATCTGGAAGATACAGTATTCGCCGGGGCGGTGGTCAATCTCCTAAAGGATGGCGATTACAGCATTGATGATTCTTCGGTTGCCGCTCTTGATCTGTACAATCTGGCGAAGGATGACCTCAGAGAGTATCTCAAGAAAACCTCTCATAGCGAGCGGCTAAAGAAGCTGGGCATTGAGGACGATATAGACTTTTGTTTGAATGTTGATATTACAAGCACTATTCCGGTGCTTGAGGGAGACAGGCTGGTTAAGTTATAAGTTATAAGTTATGAGTTATGAGTTATGAGTGATGAGTGATGAGTGATGAATTGGCCGGATGCCGGAAACTCATAACCCATAATTCATAACTAAGAAAGGCATAGCTAACGAAGTTTTTCATTATTCCGGTGCCTGTCGGTATCGCGGATGCTTTTCTTTTCGAGATTTTTCTTTAATGCTTCAGTGAGATCAATTCCCGTCTGGTTGGCAAGGCAGATCAGTACAAACAATACATCTGCCATTTCATCTGCAAGGTCAACGGCTTTATCAGATTCTTTAAAAGATTGTTCACCATACCTGCGGGCCATGATGCGCGCTACTTCGCCAACCTCTTCCATAAGAATAGCAGTATTGGTAAGCTCGTTGAAATAGCGGATGCCGGTGGTGTTGATCCAGTTATCTATGAGGGATTGGGCTTCTTCGATCGTCATTAGTGATAATTATGTGCAATTTAATAACATTGTGTAGATTATTTCAATTATAAGAAATAAAACGAAAAAGCCTGTATCTGGAGCTGTGAATTTTGTTTTTCTATATTCAATACAATCTTTGGTTAAAATAGTATTATAGTACTGAGCATTGCATCTCTATTTTTGACGTGTAAACAATATATCTGTAAGACCAATTCTGTAAGCCAGTAAAATGATATGGATCAAAAGCTAAAATTAAAGGAGAAAATAGCATATGGGTTTGGTGACTTTGCTTCATCCATGTTCTGGAAGATATTTTCAGTATATCTTTTGTTTTATTACACTGATGTATTTGGAATCCCGGCCGCTGTTGTCGGGACAATGTTCTTAATTACAAGAATCTGGGACACCGCATTGGATCCGCTGGTTGGAATTATTGCCGACAGGACAGAAACCAGGTGGGGCAAGTTCAGGCCGTTTATATTGTGGGTAGCTGTTCCTTTCGGTATAATGGGAGTACTGACATTTTCCAGTCCGGATTTGGGAGCAACAGGTAAATTAATATATGCCTATATAACCTATACCTTAATGATGATGGTATACTCCGCTATAAATGTTCCGTATGCGTCATTGATGGGAGTAATGACTTTAAACATAAAGGACCGTACAACATTATCTACATTCCGGTTTATCTTCGCTTTTGCCGGAAGCATTTTAGTATTGGCAACAGCCGAACCGCTGGTGGATTTCCTGAGCCGGGCGATAGACGGGGCAGATATCAAAAGGGGATGGCAGTTGACGATGATTATTTATGCTTTTATCGCAGTCGGATTTTTCTATTTTACTTTTGCCTGGACCAGGGAGAGGGTCAGCCCTCCCAAAAAACAGAAAAATTCGTTAAAGTCAGACCTTAAAAACCTGGCAAATAATAAGCCCTGGTTTATACTTTTGGGTGCCGGTATTTTAACGCTGATATTTAATTCATTGCGCGACGGGTCTACGATATTTTATTTTAAGTACTATTTTAAGAGCCAGGAAGCATTTAGAATGCCCTTCTTTAACCTGATAATTAACTATAGCACGCTCTATTTAGTTTTAGGCCAGTGCGCAAATATAGTTGGAGTTATTTTAGCCAAACCTGTATCTGATAAAATCGGTAAGAAAAGCACTTTTTTTTATTCAATGATCATTGCATCTGTTTTAAGCTGCATATTTTATATTTTTAATGAGAGCGATGTGATGCTCATTTTCTTATTCCAGTTTCTGATCAGTGTTTGCGCCGGAAGCATTTTTCCGTTGTTATGGTCTATGTACGCCGATATTGCAGATTATTCGGAATGGAAAACAGGTCGGAGAGCTACCGGACTGATCTTTTCATCTTCTTCTATGTCGCAAAAGTTAGGATGGACACTTGGCGGTGCGCTTACTGGCTGGATCCTGGCACTATACGGGTTTAAAGCGAACATTGCCCAAACAGTAGAAGCACAAACCGGGATCAGATTGATGTTAAGCTTTATTCCAGCAATGGCAGCTTTAGCCTCTGCAGTATTTATTTTCTTTTACAAGCTTAATGATTCATTGATGATTGATATAACTAATGAACTTGCTCAAAAGAAGGTGTTAGAAGAAAATGAATATTGACGGCATTAATTTAAGTTTTTAAAGAATCAACGTAATACAGCCAATTCTTGCCTTTTGCTGATCTGTAGTTTCCGGCTCCGCGTTCGTTAATACAATATTTGGTTAAAATAGTATTAAACTACTGAGCTTTACTCCTCTATTTTTGGTCCTGACGGGCATGTGATTTAAGTAGTATCTGACAGTAAATGTGAGAAGCAAAAACGCAATAATAAATAGTGTTTATATATCAGATCTGCTTAAAGATAATCTGATTTAAATACGAGGTAGGATAGAAAACTGAATTAACAAGGATAAAATGGATATAGAATTTAGTAAGCGACTGCAACTTCTGAAAAACAAATACGAAGAACTGATAGCTTTAGAGAATGAGCCGCTGGAAGAAAGTAATGGTGTTTTTCAGCGGTATAAAAATCCTGTTCTCACGGGTAAACATGCCCCATACTTTTGGAAATACGATCTTAATCCTCAAACAAATCCCCTTCTGTTAGAAAGAATAGGAATAAATTCAGCCTTTAATGCCGGCGCGATAAAACTGGGTGATAAGTTTTATTTAGTAGCGAGGGTTGAGGGAAATGACCGTAAATCTTTTTTTGCAGTAGCTGAAAGCCCGAATGGAATAGATTCTTTCAGGTTCTGGGATACCCCTGTAACAATACCTCAGACTGAGCAGGAGGATACCAATATTTATGATATGCGCTTAACCCGTCATGAAGATGGATGGATTTATGGTCTGTTTTGTACGGAACGTCGTGATCCGGCAGCGCCCGAAGGGGACCAGACTGCAGCCATAGCCCAATGTGCAATAGCCAGGACAAAAGATTTGAAAAGCTGGTACAGGCTTGCAGACCTTAAAACTCCATCTCCCCAGCAGAGGAATGTAGTTCTGCACCCTGAATTTGTTGATGGGAAATATGCTTTTTATACAAGACCTCAGGATGGCTTTATTGAAGCGGGTAACAGAGGTGGAATAGGTTTTGGGCTTTCAGATTCCATCGAAAATGCCTTCATCGGGAATGAAACAGTTATTGATCGTAAAGTATATCATACCGTTTATGAAGCCAAAAACGGGTTAGGCCCGGCACCGATAAAAACCGCTAAAGGATGGCTTCATCTGGCGCATGGGGTAAGAAACACTGCGGCCGGCCTGCGTTATGTTCTGTATTTATTTATGACTTCGTTTGACGACCTTACTAAAATCATATATAAGCCTGCCGGGTACTTTATTGCTCCCGAGGGGGAGGAACGCATCGGAGATGTCCCAAATGTAGTATTTTCCAATGGCTGGATTGCAGAGGAAGACGGAACTGTTTATATCTATTATGCGTCGTCGGATACCCGCATGCATGTTGCTGTATCCTCCATTGAAAAGCTGGTTGATTATGTGATAAATACTCCGGCAGATGGGTTAACTTCTCATTCTTCAGTATCGGTGATCTGCGACCTTGTTAAAAGAAATCAGGATTATCTTAATCTTCAGGTACAACTTTAACAAATACAAAAAGATGGGAAAGAAAACTGTTTTTAGGACAAGTTATTATTGTAAACTTCTGTTCATATTTTTTTCTTTTCAAATAGCATCGGCTACATTGTTAGCTCAGAATTATGGGCTGAAAAAGCCACAGGATCCGGTTACCCTGCCAAAATCAAATGCCGCTCTTCAGAAAAGTATAAGAACAGATAAGCAGGCTGCCAAAACAGTTTTAGTAAGATCAGGAATTAATGAGTTTCTTATCAGTGGGGGCTGGGAATTAAGCTCAGCCTCAACAGTGGACCTTACTCCGGCTGGTATTTCATCAGAAGGAGTAAACACAGAACAATGGTATAATGCAACTGTACCAGGCACCGTGCTTACTACCCTTGTAGGCCAGGGAGTATATCCCGATCCTTATTGGGGAATTAATAATTTAAGCATTCCGGATACCTTATGCAGGCAGAACTGGTGGTACCGGACAAGGTTTAAGGTTCCGGCAGGCTGCGGGGATAAAAGATGCAGGCTACGGTTTAACGGAATTAACTATGCGGCAGAAATATGGCTGAATGGTAATAAAATCGGAGAAATGAAAGGAGCCTTTAAAAGAGGCGACTTTGATGTTTCCTCTTTTCTGAAAAAAGACGGGGAGAATGTTCTTGCTGTACTTATTATTCCGCCCCTTCATCCCGGTATTCCTCATGAAGAGTCGCCTTCAGCAGGTACCGGACCTAACGGCGGACAGCTTTGCCTGGATGGCCCTACATTTATCTCTTCTGAAGGTTGGGACTGGATTCCAGGAATAAGAGATCGTAATATTGGATTGTGGCAGGATGTGAGGCTGCATTTTTCAGGATCCGTCTTAATTGGTGACCCTCAGGTTATAGCAGATCTTCCTCTGCCGGATACTTCTTCTGCCGATATTCTGATTAAGACTACGCTCATCAATCAAAGTCAAACCAGCAGGGAAGTAACAGTTTTTGCCGCATTCGAAGGAGTTTCATTAAGCAGCAAAGTTAGAATTGCAGGCGGAGAAAAGAAAGAAATTATCTTTGATCCATCAGGCTATCCTCAGCTCAGACTGAAAAAACCAAGGCTCTGGTGGCCCAATGGGTATGGAATGCCTGAACTTTACGATCTTAGTCTGAGCGTAAAGGAGAATAATATCTTGTCTGATAGTAAAAAAGTGAAATTTGGTATTCGTGAACTTTCATATGAGCTTACGGTTGATGCAGCAGTTGAAAAAGACTGCAGGATAGAATTTAATCCGATTGATGCCTTCAGTAAGGTGCATAAACCTTTATTTGATAATGTCAATCGCAGAAAGGTTGAAGGAGAGACGTTTATCCCTTCGCTACAGAAGGATATTGATCTTTCTATGTTTAAAAGATTGTCTGATAAAAGTGTTTCTCCTTATCTTGTGATAAAAGTGAACGGACGTCGCATATTCTGTAAAGGAGGAAACTGGGGGATGGACGATGGAATGAAACGGGTTTCAAGAGAGCGTTTAGAACCTTATTTTAAATTACATCGCCAGGCTCATTTTAATATGATCAGGAACTGGACAGGCGAAAGTACAGAAGAAGTATTCTATGATCTGTGTGACGAATATGGCCTGCTGGTATGGAATGATTTCTGGCTTTCTACAGAAAGGTATAATCTTAATCCTATTGATAATGCGCTGTTTCTTTCTAATGCGGAAGATGTTATATTAAGGTTCAGGAATCATCCTTCAATTGCTCTGTGGTGCCCAAGGAATGAAGGGTATGCCCCCGCGAAACTGGAGAACGACCTGGCTGAACTTGTTGCTGTGAAAGACGGCACAAGGCATTATCAGCCGAACTCACGCTACTTAAATCTCAGAACAAGCGGTCCCTGGCATTATCAGAAAGACCCGGGCGTCTATTTTACAAATATAGCTGATGGATTCAGCACTGAATTGGGAACGCCCTCTGTTCCTTCGGCTTCTTCGATCAGAAAGATGATGGCCGAAGAAGATGTATGGCCTATTGGTGATGTTTGGTATTACCATGATTTTCATGACGGGCAGAAGTCGTATATTAAAGCTATTGATTCGCTTTATGGATCTGCAGATAATTTAGATGATTTTTGTAAGAAAGCGCAGTTAGTAAATTATGATAGCCATAGGGCAATGTTTGAATCCTGGAACAGCAGGCTTTGGAATAAAAGCAGCGGTTTGCTTTTATGGATGACTCATCCGGCGTGGCCCAGTACGGTATGGCAGGTCTATTCATCCGATTATGGAACTTCCGGTTCTTATTTTGCTTCACAAAAAGCGTGTGAACCGGTCCACATCCAGATGAATCCTGTGGATAACAAAGTGGTAGCTGTGAATACTTCTTTAGAACAGATTTCGGGTGCCAGTGCAACTCTTACTGTATTTGATATACATGGTAATATTATTTGCCGGCAGGAGGGAGTAAAAGATATACAGGATAATCAGTTAACGGGCTTCTTTACGGCAATCCTTCCTGAAACCCTTCCGGCGATCTATTTATGCCGTCTTGTATTAAAGAGCAGTACCGGCGGGATTCTGTCATTGAACGACTACTGGAAATCAGGTGAAAGTAAGGATTTCAGACAGTTTAATAACATCGGAGAGAGTCATCTAAGGGGTACTATGGGAAAAATCACCAAAGATCGTGTAGAATTTGAACTGGTGAATGACTCGGATGTTCCCTGCCTGTATATAAATACAGCCATTCAAAATAGCTCAGGCAAACAGAATATTCTCCCTGCATATTATTCTGAAGGATATTTTAATCTTCTGCCCGGCGAGCACAGGAAGCTTTCCTGCTCTTTTGATGCAAAGGATGTTGCTGATTTCAGGATTGTTGCTTCAGGTTATAATCTCAGGGAAGCGGGTTTGATGAACTTCTCTGTTAAATAAAGCCGCCTATCCCGGATTTATTCAGCGATCAGATAAATACCCTGTTCCCAACATAATTTTCTCTGAATTCTTTTGGAGTGCAGCCTTTTTTGCTTTTAAAAGTTCTGTTAAAGTTAGCCATGTTGTTAAACCCGCACTTATATGCAATTTCAGCAATTGTATGAGTGGTGTCTATAAGCATTCTTGAAACATGACCAAGCCGGATTTCGTTAAGGCTGTCAATAAAGGTATATCCTGTTCTCTTTTTTATAAATCTGCTGAAAGAGGCCTCCGGCATGTTTGCAACTTTGGCGACCTCCGTAAGCGTAATCTGTTTTTGAAAGTTGTTGTTCATGTATTCAAACACTTTTTCTATCCGCCGGCTATTATAATTAAAGTTTTCCTTGGTGAAAGTAGGGTCTGACAGCATTTTAATATCTCTTGATGTGGAGAGATCATGGAAAATTGAAAACAATTCAAGTATTGAATCGAATCCACTTCTTTTGTTAAGTTCAATAATTCTTGGCGCTATCTTTTCTATGGTTTCCCTGGAGAAGAGGATTCCGCGCTGCGACGCTTCAAACATTTTCCGGATATGAAGAAGCTGGTTCCTTTTCAAAAACTTTTCATCAAGCAGATCTTTGTGAAACTGAACTGTTA
>JAATFW010000063.1 GCA_015654985.1 Sphingobacteriales bacterium
CATACTGGCAACATCGCAAAGCATGCTGCGCTTGTCGGTGGCACTGGCAACCATCAGTTCAGAAAAGATGTACTCCGTTCCCAGAGTAAGCATTTCATTGTGGTCGGTGGCCCAGTATAGTTTGAGGTGCCGGTCGCATATCGCCATTGCCGACATCAGG
Source organism: Sphingobacteriales bacterium (assembly GCA_015654985.1). Classification (GTDB taxonomy): domain Bacteria; phylum Bacteroidota; class Bacteroidia; order Sphingobacteriales; family Sphingobacteriaceae; genus Arcticibacter. The sequence goes on from JAATFW010000063.1 coordinate 161, forward strand.
CCCGATTCGGTACTGAAGGTAGCACCAGGTTCGTAGAACGATAGCGGGTCGGGTTGCAAAAAATCCTTCGAACAACTGCTAAGCAATATTGTGCCGCCTATAAACAGGGCAAAGCATGTAGATATTATATGATTCAATTTTTGAGTTATCTGTTTCATGTCTGTAGCTTTAAGAGGTTAGAAAACTAAATTTAGTCCCAACGTATAAACACGTGAGGCCCATGAGCCGGTTTCGGGGTCACCATATTCCCAGTCTTTTGCCCATGCCGCAACGTTGCGGACGGTGCCGTAAAGTTTTACACGATCCAAATTCCCCTTTGAAGTCCACTTTTTAGGCAGTGTATACCCCACCGAAATATTATCAAGGCGAATAAACGAACGGTCATACAATTTTTGAGCACCAGCGGCACCGATAGGCCCTTTGGCTTCAATACGTCCATAGTCGTTGGTGGGGTTATCAGGGGTCCAATATTCTTTTTCAGGCAGATTCGCCAGGGCATAAGCCATACGCCCCCCGTCATCATCATTGTTGAGGTAATCGGCCGATAAACTTTTGTGCCCCATATAAGAGTAGATGTTAAACGAGATGCTCAGGTCTTTCCGCAATACAAACTCGTTGCGTAACGACCAATGGAAAGGCGGTGTAGTTTGTCCAAGGAATTCTTTATCCTTGTCGTTATACACGTGGGTAACCGATCCATCGGCATTTACCACATCGTCGGCAGTGTAGTTGTTCGCAACTTTCGGGTCGCCGGGCGCCTGACCGTATTTTTTTGCTTCTTCTACCTCGTTGGCCTGCCAGATTCCGGTAACCCGGTAGTCCCAGATTTCGCTGATAGATTTTCCGATAAACCAACCGTTTGTTATATCGTCCATTTCTTTTCTACCTGTCACATTCCCTTCTGGATCCAAAATATTCTCGTATTCGTAGTAAAGATGCTTTATCTTGTTCGTGTTGTACGATAAGCCAAGTGTGGAAGACCATTGAAAATTGTTGTTCCTGATATTAAGCGAACTCAATGAAAAGTCGATCCCACGGTTATCTACCTGTCCCAGATTCGTGGTAATGTTCGTAAACCCTGTAAAACTTGGCAGGCGCTGGTTCATAATCATATCCTGGGTCTTCATGTCGTAATAATCTACACTTCCGGATATACGGTCGTTGAGGAAACCAAAATCAAGTCCGAAATTCCATGCCGCGGTTTTTTCCCATTGCAGATGCGGATTTGCTAATCTGTCGGCCATTAAATAACGATATAACTCCAATTCTCCCGATTGATTGATATAGCCCTGCATTTTACCCGCTCCTTCATAAAGGTTGGCAAGCGCCACATAAGGATTGTCCAGTGACCGGTTACCATTTTTACCGTAGGATATACGCAATTTGCCAGTACTCATGATATGCTTCCATTTAAAGAACTTTTCGTTTGTAAAGGTCCATGCCAACGCTACCGACGGGAAAGTAGCGTACGGGTTGGACGTGCCGAAAGCAGAATATCCGTCCCTGCGAATAGATGTGGTAAGCATATAACGGTCGTCGTAAGAATAAAACAAACGGGCCAGCAGGGCATCTGCCGTTTGGTGCGTATCTTCACTCAGGTAAGTACTGTTTTCTTTGCTGCCATTCTTAGTGTTATGGAATCCCAGGGCATCAGACGGTAAGATCTTGCGGGCTTCGATGCGGTCTCTCCAGAATTGCCGCTCCTCGGCTTCCTGCACGAGGGTAAGATTTACGTGATGCTTTTGACTGAACGTATAGTCCCAGTTGACGGTATTGTTAAGTGACCAGTCGAAACGCTTTGACTGCTCGCGGTTTGCCCCGCGTGTCGTGGGGTCAGAGCCTGGTAAGTCTGCCGACATAAAATAACGGTCATAGAAGAATTGATAGCGGGGTGAGGCATTGAACGAATAGGTAATATTATAGGGCAACTTTATTTTAGCGTTCAAAATGCTGTTGAGCACGGTGTAGCCCTTTTCCAATTCCAGGTATTGCTTTTGAAAATCATAATTATAGCCCCTTTGGCTGTATTCGGAACTCAGGGGATACTGCACAGGATTACCCATCTCGTCAGCGTAATCAGCATAAGGGCTGTTGCGCAGCGATTGATCCAGGTCAATGTCAATGTTACCATCCGACCGGTCTTGAAAATTCACGTTGGCGCCAATTTCGAGCCAATTGCTTACATTAGCATCTATTTTCATGTTAGAGCGTATAGCCTGGTAATCATCACTTACTATCGCACCCTGGTTCTTCAAATAACCCATTGATAAATAGTAGTTTATTTTATCGCCTGCACCACTTACACTGGCATTATAGTCTTGATTGACGCCTGTTCGGTAGGTGCGCTTAGCCCAATCGATAGTTTTGCCCGCAAGGAGATTTTGAAGCGCATTCCCTGTAAATCCTAATCGTTTAGCCCAGATGCTCAGGTCAGATTCATCCTCCTGATTAGTGGTATAGCTCCGCCAGTTATCAATAGAAACAGTTGCAGGTAGTTGGTCGGGCCGCATAAAATATCCGGGTTTCGGGGCATAAACGCCGACTTGATAGGCTTCATAAGCACCGGTTTCCGGATTCACGCCATAAGTATTCTTTGTATACCAATCCTGACGATGTTGTAAATATTCTTCCGGACCGAATCTTTCACGGTAAGTACTTCGTTCCGTAGCACCAACGTTCATAGTCATATTTATAACGGGTTTGCCCTGTTTACCCTTTTTGGTAGAAATAATCACCACGCCGGCGGCTGCCTTTGATCCGTAAATGGCAGATGCTGAGGCATCTTTCAACACATCTATCTGTTCGATATCGTCTGGATTAATTTCAGAAAGCTCTCCGTAGAACATCATTCCGTCAAGGATGATTAACGGATCATTGTGTCCGCCAGCGGTATAAACCGAGCGCTGGCCGCGAATCTGCATGGAACCACCTCCCTTTGCCGAAGCGTCATAACCTACGCTCAAACCCGGAGTACCACGCAAGATATCCTGAACCGTCTTTGGGTTTTCATTTGCGATATTGTCGGGGCGGATTTGTGTAATAGAGCCGGTCAGGTCTTTCTTTTTCATTGTTCCATATCCCACAACTACTACTTCATCTAAAGCTTTGCTGCTTTGAGCAAGTTTAATCTGGAACTCACTTTTATTGCCTGCAGTAATTGTTTGTGATTCATAGCCAACATACGACACGAACAGCACCGCATTTGGCGGTACCTGCAATCTAAATGCTCCGTTCATGTCGGTACTGGTTCCTGACGATGTGTTCTGAACCTTTATAGCGACCCCAACTAGTGCCTCACCTGTTTTGGCGTCGGTCACGGTACCCGTTATTATACCTTGCTGAGATGGAGAAGTTTGTGGGGCGGGCTGCGAAGACTTGCTCATAATCGCAATAATACCGTCGTTCAACGACCACGTGAGCCCATGTCCGTCCAGTAAAGTATTCATTGCAGCAGCAAAATCTACCTGTCTTAATTGGGCGGTAATGCGCGTATCTGCAATTTTATCTCCACGAAACAAAAAGGAGTATCCTTGTTGCCTCTGGATCTCCTGTAATACCTCACGAAGCGTGATGTTTCTAGCATTCAGCGTAATTGTTTGCGCTTTGCTTATTGCCACTGCAGGCCAGGAAAAGGCAACCGTTAAGAGAATCGCTAATTTCGTGATAAGTAATAACCGGAATTTAAAGGACCAATAACGGTCCGTTACACGTTGTGTAAAAATCATATATTTGTCATGTTTGGATGGTTAAAAATTGGTTTTCCGGCAGCTCTTGAATAATCCGCCGGACGTCAAATCCAGACAATATCAACGGGTGATGTCTTCAGCATCATCCGTTTTTGACTGGATAAATCTATAATTGTTAAGTTCTTATGATTTCATCTTCCCTCCTTCTTTAGTGTTTATATATTGGTTTATTGTTCGCCCAGGACGATCAATTGTTTTCGTTCGCCAGACTGGATAATCTTAAACTTCAGCCGGCTTAGTTCGAGCGCTTTTAAAACAGCGCTTAATGGTTTATCGCGATCGATATAGGCGTATACATTAGATTCCGGTAACTTTTCCTGGTAAACCACATCAAGGTTATACCATCTGGCCAATTGTGTGATGGCTGCAGTTACAGGCAACCTGTTAAAATAAAAAACTCCTTCCTTCCAGGCAATAAATTGAGAAACATCCACTTTGGATTTGGTGATATGACCGTTACTCAACGATGCCTGCTCGCTGGGCGCGAGTATGATTGACTGGTCAGGTACAGGAGAACCTATTCCTGATCCTTGTGCCAATGATAGACGGACTTTCCCATCTACCAGGGTAGTCTTTGTTTCATGTTCATCAGGATAAGCAGAAACATTGAATTTAGTACCTAAGACCAGTACCTCCTGGTCCCGGCTAAGCACCCGGAACGGACGTTTGCTATCTTCCCTGACCTCAAAATAAGCTTCGCCGCTGACCTCAACGACACGCTCTGTGCCGGTAAATCTGCCCGGATATTTAATTGTGGAAGCTGTATTGAGCCAGACCCTGGAGCCGTCCGGCAATGTCAGTTGATACGTTCCTCCTTTCGGAGTAGCGAGTTCCAACTGTGAAACATCTGACCGGCCTTCGGCCTTGTCCTGTATGACGGCAAGGGACGACCCATCGCCGTAGGTAACACTCTCGTCTTTCACGATAATTCCCGATTGTTCGCTGCTTAAGTCAATCCTCCTCCCATCGGACAAGATAAGTGTGGCTTTATTACCGCCGGAGCGGATCTCTGTCGCCGCAATCTCCTGCCCCTGGCTCTTTTGTCTTTGCCCGGACACGTACCACATTCCAGCTAACATCATGATGAATACAGCTGCTGCATAAGGAAGCACACGCCTTACCAACTGACGAACGCCTGACCGCCTGGCAGCAGTTTCGTGTTGAAGGATAGCAGCGTCTAGCCGCGGATCATCAGCAACAGACAGCCTCGGTATAGTGTACCAGTCATGAATGTCAGCCTCAAGCCTTTCTTTATTATTTATACGGTTTAGCAGTTTCCGGTTTGCGGGGTCGGCGGCAGCCCATTCCATCAACTCGACATGCTCAGCTTCACTGAGTGTGCCTTGCACGTGTTTGTAAAGTAATTGACTGATCCGTTCCATCTATCTGTATCTTAACCCACCAGGGTAACAAACACTATAGATACGGACGCAGACCGGTAAACCTTACCAAAAAAATTAAATTTTTTTTATCCCTCTCAGCCGATCCACAACAAGAATAAAAAGTTGTTCTTCAAAAGTTTCCGGAGGGTGGTTAAGGCCTTGGATTTCTGGGCGAAAATGGATGATTCGGTCATTCCGGTTTCGCTGGCAATTTCGTGGGTAGTCTTTCCTTCAATGACGCTTTTACGGAACACGGCTTGCTGACTGGACGGCAACGTATCCACTACATCCTCGATTTGTTGCAGTAACTCAATATAGAGAATGCGGTTATATACCTCTGGTTCCTCCTTCAGGAGATCGTTTACATCCTCGGGCAGTTTCCCTGTCGGTAGCCTGCTGCTGCTACGGATATTGTCGATGCAGGCATTGCGCGTAGCGATATATAGAAAGGCCTTGATCTGCTGCTCTGTAGTAATGCGCTTGCGGTTGTTCCATAGTTTAAGCATGCTATCGCTCGCAATTTCCTCAGCCACTCCACGGTCGTGCACGTACGAAAAGGCGAAATGCTGCAAAGCCCGCGAGTAATAGCGATAAACCCTATCAAACGCCTTTCGATCACCGGTATTAAACTGATTGATATCCACGGCAAAAAGGGAGGGCATAAATCAACTGGTTCCAGTATCTGTCTATCGAATGTCGGAAAAATAATTGAAACCGAAAAATTGTGGCCGTTCTCTTTATTCTTCAATTTCAAAACATGCTCTTAAAAGTCAAAGTAAAGCAATAATGGCTGTAAAATTTGTTCAATCTTTCGTCGATTTGTCTCAAATTTTCAGCTGCAAAAATGCTGTTAACCGGCACGGGCAATTGAAAACAACCCAAAACAGAACACCATTAAGTATGAAGAAACGATATACGGCGCTATTTATATATCTTTGATATTCATAAACTATGCGGTCGCTATTTTCATTTATTCTTTTTAATGTGATGGTACTTCTTGCAGTTTTTACATGCAAGGGGCAATCTCATTATTTTAAACACTACCAGGCTGACGATGGATTAGCACGTAATTCGGTAACCTCCATAATGCAAGATAGGAAAGGTTTGATATGGATTGGTACCCGTGGTGGATTAAACCGCTTTGATGGTTATACTTTTAAAATATACCAAGACAAAAAGAACAAATTTGGAAGTATAGGGAACAATGTCATAACCGCTATTGCCGAAGACAAAAACGGTATGCTTTGGATTGGAACAGGTAAGGGAGTTTTCAAGTACAACCCTTATCAGGAAACCTTCAGCCTGCTTGAAGCAGCGCCACAAACATACATAGCCCGCCTTTTGATAGATGGTGAAAATAATTTATGGCTTTCGACCGTTTCTTCCCTATACAAATATAGTCAGGCCGGGAAAAAGATCGAAGACCTCAAAATACCGGCATTGTGTATGGCTATTGATCGGAATATGAATGTATGGGCAGGTAATAACGACGGTGTTGTCTCCATCTATAATCCGCGGAACAAATCAATTACAAAGGTTCGGATAATTGATCAGAGCGTCCCCGAAAATTTACGGTCTATCAGTAAAATACTTCCTGTCGACGAAAACAGGGTATTGATAGGATGCTTTAAACAGGGACTGAAAAGCTATAATGTTAAAACCGGACAGATCAAAACGTTGCCGCTACGTAGCAACGGCAATGCCGATATATATGTCCGCGACATTACCGCGGCCAGCAATCAGGAATACTGGGTGGCTACCGAATCTGGTATTTATATTTACAATTCAGCAACCAACACGGGCAGGAATTTACGGCGGCGGGCCGACGACCCTTATTCTATTGCAGATAATGCCGTTTATACGGTATGCAGGGATAACCAGGGTGGAATGTGGGCCGGCACCTTTTTTGGCGGGGTAAATTACTACTCAAAGGAGAATGCCCGGTTCGAAAAATATTATCCGGTAGTGGGTACTAATTCCATATCAGGTTATGCCGTGCGGGAGATTTGTTCAGATAACAAGGGCAACTTATGGATCGGTACAGAAGATGCCGGTTTTAATAAATTCAACTTAAAAACAGGAAGATTTACTAACTATACTTCAACCGGAAAAAAAGGAGATGTATCTTACCCTAACATACACGGTTTATTAGCCCTGGGCGATCAGTTATTCATAGGACCCTTTTATAAGGGTCTGGAAATAATGAACACCCGCACCGGCCTGATAACTGATCGCTTTAAACTCATTGGCGATAAGAATGACAAAATCAGTGATTTTGTCCTCTCCATCTATCTTACGAAGGACAGCACCATACTTATCGGCACCGGATATAATGGATCAGGCTTATTTACCTATAACAGGAAGCAAAAGACATTTACCCGCATTCCGGAAATCCCCCGCAACTCGTACGTTTTTGACATTAAAGAAGACAGTAAAGAGAATATTTGGACCGGCAGTGTATCCCAGGGAGCGTTCTATTATAATCCTAAAACCGGCAAACATGGTAATATCCGCTTTGGAGACACAGTCAACAATAAAATTGTAAATGAATTTGCTGTATATGGTATTCTGGAAGACAGCGACCATGCCATGTGGTTTACTACCGAAGGAGGTGGTTTGATCAGGTTAAGTCCTGACAGAAAGACCCAAAAAAAGTTTAATACAGAAACAGGCCTGCCCACTAATATACTATTCCGCATGCTGGAAGACGATTCCAAACATCTTTGGATAAGCTCGATCAAAGGGTTGATCTGTTTTGATATGCGTACGGAGAAGTTCAAAATTTATACTAAATCTAACGGACTAATAACCGATCAGTTCAATTTCAACTCGGCTTATAAAGACATGAATGGCAAAATGTATTTTGGATCTGTTAAGGGCATGATCTCTTTTGATCCGAAAGAGTTTGAAAGAACAGAGGCGGGGCCGCCAACTTATATCACAGGCTTCCAGATCAACAATAAAGAGGCTATCCCCAATATAAAAAATAGTCCGCTTAATAAATCCATTTTGTATACGGATACCATCGTTCTTTCGTACGATCAAAATAATTTTAGTATTGAATTTGCCGCATTAAATTATTCATCCCCGGAGGTTACCCGGTATGAATATCTGATGCAGGGTCTCGATAAAAATCACACATATCTCAGCAGAAACCGCAAAGCCTACTTTACCGATCTGTCGGCAGGCGACTATACATTTATAGTGCGGGCCAAAAGCAATGTAGGTAGCTGGACTGGTAAAGAGCGTCATCTTTTCATCAGGATACTCCCTCCTTTCTGGAAAACAACCACCGCCTATTTCTTTTACATGCTTATACTGGCAATCTGCCTGTTCTGGTCAACACGTTACTATCGCCACTATCTGGAACGTAAAAATCTGAATAAACTAAGACTGTTTGAACACGAAAAGGAAAAAGAGATCTACCAGGCAAAAATTGAGTTTTTTACCAATATCGCACATGAAATACAAACACCGATAACATTGATCCTGGGCCCGGTTGAACTAATGGCTAAAAAAGCAGCGGAAGAAGGCATGAAAAGAAGCCTGCTTATGGTTGAAAGAAACGCTAAACGCTTAGCCGAATTAAGCAACCAGCTGCTTGACTTCCGTAAGACCGAAATGAACCAGTTTGGATTAAACTTCGTCAATACCAATATCAACAATTTACTAAAGGAACAAATTGCAGCGTTTAAGCAGGAAGCAGAAAAAAATAATATATCCTTATCTGTTGAACTACCCAACAAGCCAGTCATCGCCTTTGCAGACAGGGAAGCGCTGGTAAAGATTTGCAGTAACCTGATCTCAAATGCGGTAAAATACGGCGCCAATACAGCTGAGGTGAGTTTAGCTGAGGTTAATGCCGGCGCCGGACAATTTACCATCAGGTTTAGTAATGATGGCAAAGGAATACCCGATGAATTCAGCGAGCGGATATTTGAACCATTTTTCAGGTTGCGCGGCAAAGATAAACCGGGTACAGGGATTGGACTTTCGCTGGCTAAATCCCTGGCAGAATTACATAACGGCTCGTTAAAATTAGTGTCTGGCGAGACTAATATGGTGGTTTTCGAATTAACTTTACCCGTTCATCAAAAATTTGAATTTAAACTAAGCAGTTGGAAAAAGATAGATTAATATAATGGAAAATATTCTGATTATAGATGATAACGAAGATATTTTAGAATTTTTATCACAAGTTTTACGCGATACCTATAAATTGTATTTGGCCGGCGATGGCGAGATCGCACAAAAGATTTTGGATACCGAAATCGTCGACCTCATCATATCAGACATCATGATGCCCGGGATAGATGGGTTCGAGCTTTGCCGGCTGGTTAAATCAAACGTTGAATATTGTCACATCCCGGTAGTGTTATTAACCGTCAAAAATACTTATCAGGCACATATTGAGGGCCTGGAAGTTGGTGCCGACCTCTATATCCAAAAACCGTTTTCTCCGGAGTTGCTGCAGTTGCAAATAGCCAACCTGCTGGAAAACCGCTTAAAAATAAAAGCCCATTTTGCAAGCTCACCCTTCGATGACGTGCGTGTAATGGCACACTCAAAAACAGACGAGGCCTTCCTGAAAAAATTGGACGAGTACATACGCAAAAACATCAACGACCCTGATTTGAATATTGATCAGCTTGCCGAACATATGAACATGAGCCGCCCGACGTTCTATCGCAAGATAAAATCTCTTTCTGCATTATCACCAAAGGAACTGATCGATGTTACCCGCCTCAAAAAAGCTACGCGGTTAATTGCACAAAACGAATTTACCATGTTCGAGATTGCTAAAATGGTAGGCTATAACAGCCAGAGCCTCTTTAATAAGAATTTCCAAAGGTATTTTAATATGCCTCCGCAGGAATATATTAATTCGCTGGATAAAGACAATAAAAATACAAAAGGCTAAAACCCCCAGGTGGATATATCTGGGGCTTTTAGCAATACCCTATAAACAGAACATCAGGAGCATGATAGAAAAAGCCCGGAGAACCATTTCAGTTAAATGTTCCGGAGAACTAATCATTTTCCGGCATTAATTTGCCAAAGACACCGGTTTCGTTGCCGGAGGTCCAAGGTAAGATCTCTTCATGCCGCCGAAATCAAGTACTATTTTTGAAATAACCAGGCCCGGATCGCCGCAAAGGATCTTCAGGGTATGTTTGCCTGGACTATTCATGTGAAGCACTGATTTTTTGACAGCACTATTTCTAAGGACATTTTCAGACCATTCCTGCGAGTATTCAGTGGCTGACGTAGTGGGTTGTGAAACTGGCCCGTTGTCAATACACACCCCATACTTTGTTTCGCCACCTGACGTTTCGTGGCCAAGGCTCCTGTCGGTACTCAACGGAAATGTAGGCAGGGCATAGGTATAAACGTCTACCGAGCCGGCATGGAAAGTATAAAAGTCGTATTCAAGGCATGGCACCGTGCTGCTCATCGGGTTTTGAAAAGAAGCTACCGGATTGCCGAGCTGGACAGAAGCACCTTCATAGCCCAGGCCAGGGATTACTCTCATCTTAATATCTTCGTTCTCAAGCTTATTATGAAATCCTGCGGCGTTGATGGAGATATATCCGTTATCTTCGATAAACAGTCCATTGACCTCCCCAGGAGAAGGCGACACCGGGTTAAAGACTGAAACCAGTACCTGTTCTTTTTTGTTACCGGCAGTGATCGTAACAGAACCAGCGACTTTCTCTCCTCTGGGAACTTTATTCCAGTCGACCGACACCCATACACGGTCTTCGGTGGCGGTGGTCCCGCTTTTTGCACTGATAACAATCCAGCTATCCGAAGGCTTCAAAGTCCATTTCAACAGATCTTTGCCTGTGTTATAGATATCTATATAATATGATTGCCTGGTGTAGGTGTTAAAAGAAGGAAGGGCATGAAAGCTCCTCAGTCCTTTAAGTACGTCTTCTCCTTCGGCCATGATGTCCATCCCGGCGGGCCCTGACAGCACGACAGAATCGAGCCGCGGGAGTTCAAAATAAGAAGCGGTAACACCCTGCACCATCGACATCATATGGTTCCATTTCCCATTCAGCAGGGAGTTATATCCCCTGGTGATCACCTGTAAACTGTCGTAATACATCTTCACCTGATCTTTCAGAGGGTTGGTGGCCGCACGTTGCTGCCGCGCATACCAACGGTTCTTCTGAGCAGTAAGATGCATTTTGTTCATAAGTTCAGCTCCCTTTACCGGATAATACAGTAGCTGGTAAAAGGAGGGCTTCTGACTGTCGTTCAGTCTGTCCATCAGGCTCTTCACTGCGGTACCTATCCGGTCATACTCTTTCAGCCTTGATTCGGCCTCCTGATAGTTTGAAAAGGAAAAGTCGGTATCGGTAGTCCGTTCTCTTCCGTTTTTATTAGTGTTCCATTCGTAGCCCCACCCCATAGATTCGGGTTTACGCGAAAAGGCCAGATGGTAGTAGGCGAGGGTGATATCGAGCAACTGATCGTAATGCTGCTTTCCGAAGATCTTGCTCAGCCATGTTGCGTGATATTGGGAAATCATATCATAGTTGAATTGATCGATATCATACGCCATATCCATGAAGAGGGAGAAAGGGAATTCGCACGACTTGATATCGCCAACATTGAGCAACCACAAGCGGTCGGCCGAGGTATCGTAAGCCTTGCGCAGCTCTTCGTACATCAGGGCCGGCGGCGTGGAGCTCAGCCACAGGTAATCATGAGGTTTGCCGAGATAAGATGCATGATAATATACGCCCGAGCGCCCGGAACGTTTCCGTTCTGCAGCGTTGCTCAGGCGCTTGAGGTAACCGTAATTATCGTCAGGCCAGACGATCGTCACATCATCGGGCAGTTCCAGTCCGTTGGAGTAAATATCCAGCACTTCTTTGTAAGGGGTAAAGGCCTGGGGAATCTGGTCTGCCGGTTTTCCGATCACATCCGTCAGGATCTGCCGTTGATCGCGCAGCGCTTCGCTGAGTACTTTTACGCGGTCCTGTATGGAGCTGTTTACCGACATGGCGTTGTCGTGAATTCCACGCAACGCCAGTGTATACACATTTTCATACGCGGCATTGCTTTTGACACGCTCTCTGAGCACCTTGTTGATTCCGTCCCTGTTGGTCAGATAGTCCCATTCGCCCATAGTTTTCTTATTCCATTCGCTGGCGTTATTGAACAACAGAGGTTCGGCGTGCACTGAACCCATCACGATGGCAAAACTATCGGCCAGGAGCTTATTTTCAGGTATCTTATTGAATGCGGTACTGGCTTCGTGCATGGCAGGGCACAGGTAATTCGCTTTGAGCCGGAGAAGAAGCTCAAACACCCTGGCATATGTTTTCGGTCCGATGTTGCCTTGCTTCACATCGAACGTCCGCTTTGCCCAGCGGAGCAGACCCCAGTCTTCGTCATTAATATAGATGCCGCGGTATTTTACGGAGGGTTCGCGGGAGAACATTGTTTCTACATGGAGGTTAAGCTGCGACTTTTTTTCTGCCGGAGCATCCGCCCACCAGTACCATGGAGAGACGCCAATCGTTTCAGAGATGGAAAAAACACCATAAGCAGTGCCCCGGCGGTCGCTGCCTGCAATAACCAGGGCCTTCTTTACTCCCGGAGCCGGGTTATCAACGAGTTGAATCAGATAAGACTCCCACTTGCCCTTTAGCCCGCTGATCTGTATTTTTCCTTCACGGGCCCATTTATCGATCAGCCCGTTGCTGCCGAGCGTTCCGATAACGACGCTGTTCTCTGCAAGCTGGCCTTCCGAAGAAATGACCGGTGGTAGCTGCCCTGTTACACTGCGTATATCTTCCGCAAACATACGGCTTGCTTTTTTTACTACTTCGTAGTCTTTATGATCGAAGTAAAGTATGGTTTTGCTTTGGTGACCGGCCAGATCAAACTCATTTTTGGCGGTGCTGCCGGCAGACAGGCTGACCTGTGCCGGGGCCGTCTGTATAAATAAACCTGTTAATACGATGATCAACAGTGTTTTTATTTGTGTAAGATGAAAATTATTCATTTGTCGGCAAATCTATATTACTTAACTTTTATTATTTCGCGTTCAAGGTACGATCTCTTCTGACCTCCAAAGCCGACGATGATCTTTTGAGCATCATCGCCGGAACGCAACAGACCTGCATTGTATATTTGCCTCACTGGTTGAACATCCGGGTGCTGTTATTTTATTATTGCGGCGGGTCCTTTATAAGCTTCTATTGTACTATCCGTATACTGGTAAAATGGATCCGGAATAGCATAAAACCATTCCGGATCAGCCGGTTATATTTTTTCCAAAAGGGCAAAAGTACACCAAAGATAGGGAGCTTGCCCATGGTAGTCACCCGTATGACGCGGACGGTCATAATAATACTGCTTGTCATTCTTTTTATTCGTTCCGACACAAACTTCAGTGACATCGCCTTTCTCATTGATATATGGGATTAAAGCCATCCATGCTTTCCGCGCGACGTGGGCATATTCCTGTTTATCTAACCATCCATATTTTACTCCTGTAATGAACGCATAAGTAAACATGGCCGATCCGGATGTTTCAGCCCAGCAATCAGGTTCGTCAATTAACTGATTCCACATGCCTCCCGGTGTTTGATAATTCTTCAAACTTTTCATCATCGTTTGAAAGCCCTGCAGAATACGGGGGCGGTCTGTATGGTCTTTTGGCAAACAACGAAGTAACTCGGTCATACCCGCTGCCACCCATCCATTGCCCCTGCCCCAATAGAACGGCACGTCGGGAGCGTGATAAAAAAGACCGTTCGGGCGCTGTAACTCATCTAAATAAAGTACCATTTCTTTGGCTGCCCGGTCAATATATTTACGGTCTTTGGTCACTTTATAAGCTTGAGTTTGCACAATAGTGATCATGTACATGTCGTCAATCCACAGACGTGTCTGCCAGGTGTAGCCTTTCCCGGCCCAAACTTTTTGCTGCGGATCCGCATTCTCCGGAACTATCCATTGAGTATCAGCATAAGGCAGTCCTAATTCTAAATATCGTTTTTCTTTTGTTATTTGATAGAGCTCCAGAGGTAAGCTTCCAAACATATTCAGATCGACATGATTCATTATGGGCAATAGTGCTTTTTCTGTTGAAAATAGCAGATCAAATCTGTTTTGCAGAAGCCCAATGAGCTTTTTGTCTTTTGTTATCGCAGCAAACTTAAGAGCTCCATTCCAGTTAAAGGTCTCCGGATAACCAATCCATTTTCCTGCATGGAGCATATGTTTTCCATCCAAAAAACGGTATGCTAAACGTTTTCCCACTTCCTGCGGGGTAGATCCTTTGGGAAAGTCAGTCAGACTCTTATTCTGAGCAAATAAGAGTTGAAAAGGAAAAAGAAGCAACAATGCAAATAATATCTTGCGCATAATGATAAATTTTAATTTTAAAGGTCAAAAGAGGGCATCTCAAAAGTAAGAGATGCCCCTTAATGAGGATATCAATATTTAAATACTTTTCCGTTTACAATTACCTCCTGACGGGCTTCATCAAACGTAGCCTTTCCACCGGTGTGAACCGCTGCATTGGTCATGATATTTGCAATAGAATGCTGATAGCCCGCTTCCACCGGTGCGTTAGGCTCTTTACGGCTGCGGATACATTCCAACCAGTTCCGCATATGATTAGAGCTTAATATATCAGCACCGGTATTGGCCGATGCAACTACAGCAGATGGCGCGGCGAGTTTTACTTCAGGTAGTAAATTGGGTTTCATATTCATTGCTGAGGCGGCCCTGGCTGTCAGGCCGCCGTGCGGAGATACCGTATTGTTAATGAGGTTCAATTCGCCTCCGTTTGAGTAATAAATTTCGGCAGGGTTTTCATCTCCATTGTGCATCCGGGAGGTAAACATCACCTGGAACCCTTTGCTTAGATCATCAAGCGGGCCGTAATCAAAAACAGCAGTGGTGGTATCCCAGTTACGGCGGCCATCTTTCCATTGGTAAATGCCTCCGTTAGCAGTTACGCTGCGCGGATGCGGCAAACCGGTAAACCAATGTACGGTATCGATCTGATGGCTCATCCATTGTCCCGGCATGCCGGATGAATACGGCCAAAATAGCCTGTATTCCAGGTATATCCGGGGATCAAACGGTTCGTAGGGCCGGTTCAGCAAAAAGCGTTTCCAGTCGGTATCGTCTTCCTTCAACTTAGCCACAAGGTCCGGACGGCGCCAGCGGCCTGGCTGATTCACATTCCAGCTTAATTCAACCATGGTGATATCGCCAAATTTACCCTGCTTAATAAAGTCGGCGGCTGCCTTGTAATTTTGCCCGCTGCGGCGTTGCGACCCTATTTGCAAGATCTGCTTTGACGACCTTACGGCTTTCAAAGCCGCCCGCGCATCTTCCATTGTTTCGGCAAAAGGCTTTTCGCAATACACATCCTTTTTATTCTGTACTGCCTCAATAGCATGTAAAGCATGTGAAAAATCCGGTGTGCTGATGATAACAGCATCCAGATCCTTTAAAGCGTAAAGCTCATCGTTATTTCTGCAGGTTTTAATAGTATGGCCGGTCTTGTTTTTGATATGGTCTGTACCTAAATCCCGGCGATAGCTCCACAGATCAGAAAGAGCAACCATATCAAAATTCAACTCTTTGTAATGGTTCAGAAAACAGGGGAACAACGTATCCTTAAACCTGTCAGAAAAACCCACTACTCCAACTCTCACCCTGTCGTTAGCACCAATAATACTGGCATAGCTTTTTGCTGATATACCGAGTGTTCCTGCATAGGTACCTGCCGCGGCAACTGCCGCTGTTTTGATAAAATCCCTTCTTGATTTTTCCATCGCACCTGCTATTTCTTAAGTTCTTTTATTTTGATGTTCTTGTAAGAAACCTCATTACCGTGGTCCTGAATCAGGATATGTCCCTTTTCTGCCTGGCCGAAGTCTTCCCAGTTTTTATATTTACTTTCTGCTACCAGTGCCTTGTATTCCTTCGATCTCCGCTCATATTCAAGCACCTTCACGCCGTTTAACCAGTGTTCAACGTGATTATTGGGGTAAACCCTGATCTCTCCTGTGTTCCATTCACCAATCGGTTTAAGAATAGATTCAGGTTTATTAGACGGGATCAGATCATAAAGTGATGCCAGCTTTCTGTTTCCATTTTTGCCGAGTTTTGCGTCAGGATGGCGTTCGTCGTCCAGTACCTGGTATTCTAAGCCGATACCAGACTTTTCGGTTTTTTCCTGCTCGGTAACAAAATACTTCACTCCGCTGTTGGCTCCTTCCGTGAGCTTAAAGTCAAACTTTAAGATAAAAGCCGAATATTCTTTACTTGTTATAATATCACCGCCAGACCCCTCTTCCTGCCCGTTTGATGGCTGTACAGTAAGTATTCCATCTTTTATTTGCCAGCCCTCTTCAGGAAAATGATCTTTAAATATTGCCCGCCAGCCTTTTGCATCCTTTCCATTCCAAAGTAATTTGAAGCCCTCTTTCTTTTCCTGCACACTAAGTGTATTTTCCTTTGTCTGTGAATTATTGCTTTGTGCGTGTACTATGCTGACGGCAAAAACTGCTACGAATACAGCATAGATTAATCTGTAATTTTTCATTTGATTATTTGTTTTTAATGGCAATGAAGCTATCATCTATTTAAAATTCTAAGTGTGTGTGTTTATAAATTATTATTTAACTCCCGTTAAGTTCCTGATCAAATCTGTTTCTTCCTTTTTATAAGGAGCCCCGTCAGCTCTGAAAATTTCGTGGAACCATAACTTCGGCTCACCGCCATCGGACATTGGCGTGTCCCAGGCATATTTGGTATTGGTTTTTCCATCAACAAAGCCCCAGTTTATGGCCGCCACATTTTGCTTTTTAAGCATTGGTAAAGTATTAATAAATGTGCTGTTACGGGTACGGGCCATATATTCCGTGCAGATCAGTGGTTTTCCGTAAAACTTCAGGAGTTCAATAGTACGCAAATGCCGTTCGGGCTCATCATAGCAATGGTATGAAATCACATCCGAGTTGGCCAGTTGAAATCTGTTAAGTTCGCTAAAGCTTTCGCCCCAGCTCCACACACCGGCAGTAATGGGCTGATCAGGATTAACGGCACGTGCCCAGGTGAAGATTTTAGTTAATAATGGAATGCTGGCACTCTTTTTCCCGCTGTTTCCCGGCTCATTATACAGGTCCCAGAGCAGTACACGTTTATCATGTGAGAAAGTTTTTAATATATCTTTTACATAAATTTCCAGTGCCGGATAGTTTGCACTTTCTTTGTAAGCAGGGTCACCCGGGTCCTGCATCCAGCCCGAATTGTGTATCCCCGGCTTTCTCTCCGGCTGTTTGCCTGATTGCGGCACTTTATTCCAGCAATCGTCAAAGAACACAAACATCGGCTTTATATTATGCTTCTCTGCAATGGTCAAAAACTGACCGACCCGCGATTTAAAGCCTGCAGGATCTGCTTTATAGGCCAGACTATGTAAAAACACTCTCATAGTGTTCATTCCGATATTTTCTGCCCACCCCAGCTCCTTATCTATATCACGTGGATCAAAAGTGTCAGCCTGCCACATTTCCAACTGGTTTATTGCGCTTGCCGGTATATAATCAGCGCCCACCAGCCAGGGCTGTTGTTTGTACCATTCGTTAGCTTTTTCTGCCGGCCATATTTTAGCTGGCTCGATTGTATTAATTTGAGCAAAAGTGTTAGCCTTTAAAATTAAGCCTGCAATGATTAAGATAAGTGATTTTAATCTCATAAAAGTCCGTTATGCGCCGCAAACGTAAGGGCGGTATTGCCATGATGCATTTGCAGTGCTAGTTATTATTGGTTTTAATTACGGAGTCAAAATAAACCAATGAATTTTATAAAATCTGTTCAATTGTTTGTTGATTTGTCTCAGTTTATATAATGCAAACGGGTTGCATCAATTCAAAGTACCTGGTATTTTGGTCTGCATCAATATTATTTGGATGTTATGCCTGGTTATTATCCGTGATCTAAAAAGACCCTTAAGAAATTGGGCTGAGGAACCGGGAAAATCAAACCGGTCAGTATGGTGTAAGGATATGGAAATCAACGGACATCCAAAAGATGCGGAACATGGAGTGCCACAAAACCGATAAAAACTTCCCGGAATTAACCCCGGGAAGTTTGCATGCCTGTTATTTTGCCGAGAACTTATAAACAGTAGTAGTTTTATAAGTTTGTCCCGGACTTAACACAGTCGAAGGGAATGAAGAATGATTAGGAGAATCAGGAAAATGCTGAGTCTCTAAACAAAATGCTGTTCTGTGGTCGTCTTTCTTTCCCTGTTTAAGAGTATGAGAACCGTCAAGAAAATTACCTCCGTAGAACTGGAGCCCGGGTTCGTTGGTAAGCACGTCCATAACGATGCCCGATTTATCGCCCACAACAGTAGCAGCTCTTTTCAATACCGGTGATTTCTTATCAGAGATCACAAAATTATGGTCATATCCCATTCCATATTTAAGTTGGATATGATCATCGTTGATCTTTGCACCGATAGCTACAGGTTTTCTGAAATCAAAAGGAGTTCCTTCAACAGGTTCCAGCTTGCCGGTTGGGATGAGTGTTGAATCAACGGGAGTGTAGCGATCTGCATAGATCTGCATCAGGTGATCGTTAATGGTTCCGCTCCCTTCTCCGTTCAGGTTGAAGAAACTATGGTTGGTAAGATTAACAACTGTTTTCTTATCTGTAGTAGCTTCATAATTTATTTCGAGATCGTTATCACCGGTAAGAGTATAAGTAACCTTTACATTCAGGTTTCCCGGATAGCCTTCTTCGCCGTCTTTAGCAAGATAAGTAAGTTCAAGCTGGTTATCTGCGGTTTGTTTTGCATCCCATACAACTCTTGAAAAGCCTTTAGGGCCACCGTGGAGCGCATTAGGGGGATTATTAATGGCAAGAGTATATTGTTTGCCATCCAGCGTAAATTTACCTTTTGCAATGCGGTTACCATAACGGCCAATGAGGGCACCAAAATAGGTATCACCCCCTTTGGTATAATCTTCTACATTGTCGAAGCCATTTACGATATCTATAATCTTACCATCCTTATCAGGAACCAGTAAGCTTACAACCCTGCCGCCATAGTTGGTAATGGCAACTTCTGCATTCTTTTTATTCTTTAAAATGAACAGATCGGTTTTCTTACCGTCTATTGTTTGTTCAAACGATTCTTTTGCCGGAATTGCAACGGCTTGAGTACTATCGGCCATATCAGTAGTTTTTTGTTTATTAGCTGGATTGTTACAGGCCCCCAGGGCAAGTAAGCATGCTGCGTAAAGCAATGGAGTTTTGAGTTGGATTTTCATTTATAATTGATTTTAATGATTATTTAATACTTAACAACAAATGTTTAATATCGGGGCTAAATATGCTGAAATTATTACTCCCCTGTCAAACTAAAATAAAATAGTTTCATAAACATCCCGAATTACTCTTTTAACCTTTTATTATCAGAAGGAACAGCAAGAGGCACTCCGCTTTTTACCGGATCTCCAAAATTGGGAGAGCCATCTGCATTCCAGGTAAATTTCTGTGCCCTTGGCGACCGTTTCCCTCCGCATCCATCGCCGGGATGCGGATTGGCGTGATATAAGATCCAATCCTCCGTACCATCCGGAGATTTAAAAAAGGAATTATGGCCGGGTGCATAGACTCCGTTTTCAGGCGACTGTTTAAATACAGGCTGCAAGCTTTTCGTCCATGCAGCAGAATCCAGAAGGTTCTTCCTGCCGGTAAAGGTGAGCATACCCAGTGCATAAAAATCGGTCCAGCAGCCACTGGCGGAATACACCAGAAAGAGCTTGTCATTATGGATCAGAGGTTGAGGCCCCTCATTTACATGTACGCTTTTTACATCTCCCTGTAACGTGCCGTTCCTTTCCCATGAATAAACAGGACTTGAGATCCTGGCCCTTTTTCCCTTTATTTTCCATGGATTTTTCATCCTGGCAATATAAATATCCTGCCGACCGTTGACGTCGCCTTCCCATCCTGCCCAGACCATATATAGCTTATGTTTGTATTCGAGAATGGAGCCGTCAATGGCCCATTTATCAGAAGGATCTGCTATCTTTCCCTTAAAAACCCAGCTACCCTCCATGGGGTCGGGAGAAGAATTTTGCAGCACATACATTCTGTGATTATTATTATTACCGTCATCCGCAGCAAAATAAATATACCATTTCCCCTTAAGAAAATGAATTTCGGGAGCCCACAGCTCTTTTGACCAGGCCTGCCCTGCCGGCGGAGTATAAATGGTCTTTTTTTCTGCTCCTGCAAGCTCTGTCAGATCTTTCGTTTTCCATAGTACAAGCTTACCTCCCGCAGTGTGCATGTAATAATAATACCCGTCTTTATAAAAACTGAAGGGATCGGCACCATAGGGTAACAAAGGGTTTGTAAAAGTACGCTCAGCCTGACTTTGTGCAGGGATCGATTTAACAAGAATAAAAAATAAAATAAAAAACCTGATTAAGCTTCTTTGCATAAATGGCTCCTTAAACTTTACTCACCGGCGGGTTTGGTTATGTTTGTGTTAACTTTAACCGGCTCCCCAAAGTTAGAACTTCCATCGGTATTCCATACAATTTTTTGAATACGGCCATTCTGATCATATCAGATCCCCTGCCTGGCTTTAATTTCAAGATAGCGGTTAATGGTGTTAACTGTAAGATTTTGGGGGGATGTTAAAACAGACTGGATACCATATTTAGCCAGTTCCTTTACAATCTGCTTCTTTTCATAGGCAAATTTCTCTGCAATCGTTTTGATGTAAATTCCTTCCACATCCTTTGCCGGTTCTTCGCTCAGGCTCTTTAACTCTGTATTTTCAAAAAACACCACCAGCAGTAAATGAAAACGTGCTATTCTTTTCAGGAAAGGCAATTGCCGTTGCAGTGCAGACATACTCTCAAAATTGGTAAAGAAAACCACCAGGCTCCTTTGCTTTAGAGTACTGCGGATTGTTGCATATAAGGCCTCCATGTTGATCTCAAGATACCTGGTTTTCTCTTTATAAAGAACTTCAAGGATTTTCTGCATCTGTACAGGCCGCCTGTCTGCCGGTACCACAGCTCCGGTCTTTTCAGAAGCTGTTATCAAACCAGCTTTGTCTTCTTTAAGAACAGCAATGTTTGAAAGTACCAGAGAAGCATTTATAGCATAATCAAGAAGACTAAGTCCATCAAAAGGCATCTTCATCGCCCGCGATTTATCAATTACACAATATACATGCTGCGATTTTTCATCTGTATACGAGTTTACCATCATCTCTCCTCTCCGCGCGCTGGCTTTCCAGTTGATAGTACGGTAATCATCGCCGGCAACATAATTCTTTACCTGCTCAAACTCCATACTGTGACCAAGCCTCCTGATCTTCTTAATACCGATCTCGTTAAGGCGGTTAGAAACAGCCATTAACTCATACTTCCTCATCTGAAGAAAAGAAGGATACACCGGAAGTGTTACCTCCTGCTCAAAAGTATACCTGCGGCTGATTAACCCCAAAGGCGACCTGACGTATACATGAATATCGCCAAACTCATATTCTCCCCGTTTCTGCGGCTTGAGAAGGTATTCAAGGATCTTATGCTGCCGGCTTTTCAAGTCCGTTTCAAACCACAGATCACGCTTCTGGAACTGAAAAGGAATTTCGTCAATAACGCCCGCCCTGATTCCAAATTCATAAAAATTCTCAACATAGATGCCCAGCTTATTCTCGTCACTGTTACTTAGCCTCTCCGGTGCGTTCCTCCGGGCAAAAATCCCTTTATCCATTCTGTACAGCAGCCATACATCGGTTAAAAACAGCAAAACCACTGTAAAGAAGAAAAGAGCAGGCAGATCGCCAAACCATGGAAAGAAAAACGACAGCAGAAACAACACCACAGCACCTCCCAGCCCGATAAACAAGCGGTTATTGAGAAATAAGTTACGATAATACCGTGTTAAAAAACTGTTCACTTATATTTTGGGTTGCGGGTTGAAAGTTGAAAGTTGCGGGTTTCCAGCGATTTAACAAAACTTGGTTTAAATATACAACACATTTTTATAGCTACCCGCAACCCCTCTCTACCGTGGCACTTCAATTTTCTGTATAATTTGCTTCAGCACGTCATCTGTCGACAGGCCTTCCATCTCCTTATCGGGAGTAAGAATCACCCGGTGCCGGAGTACCGGGGGTACTACCCTGATAATATCTTCCGGAGTAACAAAATCTCTGCCCTGCATGGCAGCTATTGCTTTCGCACTATTTATAACTGCCAGAGAAGCCCTGGGCGACGCTCCAAGATAAAGCGAATTATTATTCCTGGTATCGTGAATAATTTTTGCGGTATACTCCAGCAGCTTAGTTTCCACATGGAAATTCCGCACCTGATTGCGGAAATGCATGATCTGTTGTTCCGACAATATCGGCTGCACTTCCTGCAACTTATCACTCGTCTTCAGTTGATGCTGATTCACCAGGATAGCAGTTTCCTCTTCAAGTGTCGGATATTTTACTTCTATCTTGAAGAGAAAGCGGTCAAGCTGCGCTTCCGGCAGACGATACGTCCCCTCGTGCTCAATTGGATTCTGGGTAGCCAGTACAATAAAAGGTTCATCCATAGAATAGGTACGACCGTCTATTGTAACCTGCCGCTCTTCCATTACTTCAAATAAAGCCGACTGCGTTTTTGCAGGAGCCCTGTTGATTTCGTCAACAAGCACTACATTTCCAAAGATAGGTCCCCTTTTAAATTCAAAAGAGGCGTCTTTAGGGTTAAATACAGAAGTGCCCAGCACGTCCGAAGGCATCAGATCGGGAGTAAACTGGATCCGTGAAAAGCGGGCATCAATACTTTTTGCAAGAAGCCTGGCCGTCAGTGTTTTTGCCACTCCCGGAACTCCTTCTATCAGTATATGCCCGTCGGCAAGGATTCCCGCTATCAGCAGATCTACCATTTC
>JAATFW010000262.1 GCA_015654985.1 Sphingobacteriales bacterium
ATTTTTTTGAATCGATCGGCCTTTAAGGCCTTTAGAATCTGGACAGCTGCTGTCAGACGGGAAATTCCCGATTTTGAAGAAGGTGAAATGGGTAGCTATCCTGATAGACTAAGAGCATTAATCTTCTTTTATGGGTATACTCATGAGGGGAGACAATTCCAAACGAAAAGATACTCTACGCACTGAGTAGAGACATCACCAGGGGAGAAATAGGGGAGGGTTTCCAGTGAAGGTGCTTCAACAAATAAAGCCACCAATGGAATTGCGGGTGGCAAACAGTTAACCAGTAACTTAGCATTTTAATAATGCCTTTGCAATGGTCAGCCGCTCTCTTCCGAGTTCCTTTTCCGGTACTTTGCCCTCCAGGAGCGCCTTCTGACAGGCCAGCACGATCAGCGAAAACGGATTCTCCATCGCAAGAAGTTCCTCTTTATTTTATTTGCCATCTGTCTCTATGTGCGTGGTCTATTTGGGCTTAAGGGCATTTATTAAGACAATAACTAAAATAATTAGTGATTAATTGCTAATTATTTTAGTTATTGCTATTTTGGGCGAATTAAAGTAAAATGTAGAATGAAAGCAGCCAGTAACAATGAAGCAACAACATCGAAGCTCCCATTGATTTTTTTGAATCGATCGGCCTTTAAGGCCTTTAGAATCTGGACAGCTGCTGTCAGACGGGAAATTCCCGATTTTGAAGTTTTGGATGTAGATGAGCGTGAACTATGCGAGGACTTCAGGAAGACGATAAACGAGGCCTTAGACGCTGCATCTGAGGAATATAAACAACGGGGTGATTTATATTTACCCTTCTATTTCAAGGGTTATATACATGGTTTTGTTATTGGTAATCTCGGTGTTCTCTGGTCCTACCGGTACCTTCCCGCTCCACCATATCATGAATATCTTTTGTGGATAAAATCATTCACTATGCTAGCCCGTGTTCATGAAGAGACACGTTTAAGAACCAACAGGTTATTTGTGGCCTATAAGCGAATGCATCCTTCTTTGGGAAGAACCCTGGAGGCGGACCAGCTTGTGCCTGAAGAAGGTGATTACAGTTCACATCATGTATTATCAGATTTACAAGCTCCTGTCAACTGGGCAAATTATGAATCGATGTTTGACCTGTATTTTGAGGAAGATGTATTTAGGTTATGTGATCAATTTAAATCTATCCGTTTTCCTGAAAACGTCTCGCTGTTGACTGAATGGCAGCTGGACCGGTTATTTAATTATTGGGAGAATAATATAAGGAATAGATGATAGCCTTATGGAATATAGAAAGACGAATATCAGATTTACGGCAGTAAATTATAAATATGATGATCTTTCTCTTTATGCATTCTGAAGAATGAACTCAGCATCTACGTTTAGTTCTGTATGTACTGCTTTAAGAAAATCTAGATCGGGTCTTTGCTTTCCGTTCATAATCAGGGATAATTTAGCATCGCTGATCTTGAGTTTTTTAGCGAGGTCTAAATTCTGTTTTGTTAATATTCCATCTAAATCCGGGTGCTTAGATATTTACCCGGTATTTTGTATTTCGTCCTCTCCCTGTCTCCATAAGCGTAAATACTCTTTTTTCTAACAGGTACTGCAAGTCTCTTGTAGCTGTAGCTTTGGATACTTTAGTTAGCGACTCATATTTTGTGGCATTCATTCCCCCTTTAAAGCCATCCGGGCCTTCTTCAAGCATTCTGCTGATCACTTTTATATGGCGTTCATTTAATACATCTCTGTAACGATCAAAAAACTTACTTTTCCTGAGAACAAAATCAATCTGCTCTTCTGTGTTGATTTGCGCTTTAAATATTACATCGCAAAAATAGCTTATCCATGATGTGATTTCATTGCTTTGCTGAGCGACCTTCAGCGCTTCATAATAAGTTGCCTTATTCGATTCAATCGCTTTAGACAGACTTAAAAGAACCGGACGTCCCATGGTCTGCGAAAGAGCCTTTTCTGCTATAGCACGGCCTATCCTTCCATTGCCATCTTCAAATGGATGGATAGATTCAAAATAAAGGTGTGCGACGGCCGATCTTACCGGAGCGTTTTTGATTTCTCTTTTTCCTCCTGGTCCGGTTTCATTGAACCAGGCAATAAACAGATCCATTTCTTCCGGAACCATGTTTGACGGGGGAGCTTCAAAATGAACTTTTTCTTTACCAATAGTGCCCGATATGACCTGCATTGGTTCCTGATGATCACGCCATTGACCTACTTTAACGGCTGAAGAACTGAGAAGCAGCTTATGCCAAGAAAATAACTGTTCTTTGCTCAACGCTTTGTGATAAGTTTCACGTACCCTGATCATTAAGAGACCTGCTCCCGCTGCCCTTTTATCTGATACTGGTATACTTTCGCTGTTTAAACCCAGTTTGTTTTTTATTGAGGACATTACATCTCTCCGGCTCAGATATTCTCCTTCTATTTCTGAAGTCTTGACCGCTTCAGCTACCATCATTTCAATGATCGCTTCTGTTTGAGTAGCATCGGGTAGTGCCTTAAGCATTCCACTGATATGACCCGTTTTTTCTGCAAATAAAAGAAGGTGATCTTCTATTCCTGAAAGATCATAGTTGAAACCTGGCCAGTCGTTTTGTTGCCAATTATATTTCATGAGCCGAATAATTATGTTATTCGGCTCAAATATACAAAGAAAATGAGCCGAATAGTTCGGTTATTCGGCTCATGAAATAAAATATTGAAACAGTATCGGGACTGCTTAAGTTACAAAATCAGCAAATTAAACTCATAAGCACGCAATTCTCCGTTGCCTTCTTCTAACCGATGGATGTGTTTTCTTCAATAATTCTGGCGATCATTATTTGTGATTGTAATCGCAGAAATAGTATAAATATCGCGATTCTATTCGCAATATTTATACTATTTTTCATCTATAAAATTATTTACATTTTCGACTATTTATCTTACTTTTTCCCGGAATAATTCACTCCTGTATGATATGAAAAAAATCCGTACACTCAGCCTCGTTGTTTGCCCTCTTATTGCAGCGCTTATTTGCGCATCGTGCTCTTCAAAGAAGACTGCCGATCTTGTTATTTACAACGCAAGGATTTATACTGTCGACAGCGCCTTCAGCATTGCTGAAGCGGTGGCGGTAAAAGACGGAAAGATCCTTGAAACGGGAAAATCAGAGGAGATTAAAAATAAATATCGCGGAGAATTATATAACGCACAGGGAAAAGCCATTTTTCCGGGTTTTATGGATGCTCATGCCCATTTTTTAAACTACGGGCAAAGCCTTCAAACAGTAGATCTCACCGGTACGCATAGCTGGGAAGAAATAGTAGAGCGGGTTAAGGCATTTGCCGAAAAGAATAAAACCGGCTGGATCATTGGCCGCGGCTGGGACCAGAACGACTGGACGGTAAAGGATTTTCCTGATAATACGGAGCTGAACAAGCTATTTCCTTCAAGGCCTCTTATCCTGAGCCGCATTGATGGGCACGCGGTTATTGTGAATGATGCGGCCTTGAAAATTGCAGGGATTAAGCCGGGGCAGAAGCTTGCCGGCGGAGAGATTGAGATGGTAAACGGAAAGCTGAGCGGCATTCTGGTGGATAATGCGGTGGACCTGGTTAGCTCTAAAATTCCTGAGCCCTCTGTTGCACAGTTAAATCAGGCTTTGCTGGCTGCACAGAAGAATTGTTTAGCTGCTGGGCTTACGTCTGTTGTGGACTGCGGCGTTGACCATCGCCTGGTGAAGGTGATTGATGATCTTCAGAAAGGCGGTTCATTAAAGATGCGCCTCTACCTGATGCTGTCGGATGAACCCTCAAATTACGACTTCCTTTTTAAGAAGGGGGCCATTAAAACCGACCGGCTGGATGTGCGCTCTTTTAAAGTATATGCCGACGGAGCGCTCGGATCACGCGGGGCATGTCTGCTCAAGCCTTATACCGATAAGCCGGGGCATTATGGCTTTCTTTTAAGCAACCGGAAACATTTTGAAGAGGTGGCACAGAAAATTGCAGAGAAGGGCTTCCAGATGTGTACGCATGCAATAGGCGATTCTGCGAACCGCATGATCTTAAATACATATGGGATGGTTTTAAAAGGTAAAAACGACCGGCGCTGGCGGATAGAACATGCACAGGTAGTTAATCCCGATGATTTTGCTCTTTTTGGCCGCAATAATATTATCCCCTCTGTGCAGCCTACGCATGCCACTTCTGATATGTACTGGGCGGAAGAGAGGCTGGGACCTGAAAGGATTAAAAGCGCCTATGCCTATAAGCAACTTTTGCAGCAAAACGGCTGGCTGGTGCTGGGTACCGATTTCCCGGTAGAGTCTATCAACCCGATGCTTACGTTCGCTGCGGCAGTAGTGAGGAAAGACGCAAATGGATTTCCTGAAAACGGGTTTCAGATGGAAAATGCCCTTTCGAGGGAGGAAACATTGAAAGGAATGACGATCTGGGCCGCAAAGGGCTGTTTTGAAGAGAAAGAGAAAGGCAGTATAGAGCCGGGTAAATTTGCAGACCTGGTAGTCGTGGATAAAGATATCATGAAGGTCCCCGGAAAGGAAATTTTCTCGGCAAAAGTATTAAGAACATACCTTAACGGGGAACTGGTGTATCGGAAATAGTGCAATCAGAAAGGGCTACCCAGAAGTCAGCGATTCTGGAATTAATCTATTTCAATAGATTAATTCCAGAATCTTTTTCTTGTTTCCCACAATCCAGACCAGGTCGCCGTCTTTCAGAACGGTTGAAGAGTCGGGGTTTAAGATTCTTTCGCCATTACGCTCTATCCCTACAATTAAGCCCTGCGTTTTTTCCCTGATGCCTGAGTCGCGGATCCCTAATCCGCATACAGGGGAGTTTTTAGTAAGGGTTAACTTTTGCAGCTCCATGCTCTTTTTCGATTGCTGAATTTCTTCATTGTAAAGCCCTGTTGTTTCAATCACTTCTTTTAATATGGCTAACTGATCATCGGAGCCGATCACCGTGATTTTATCGAAGGGATACAGACGCTCGTCTCTTCCGGGTGTGGCAATAATTTGTTTTCCTCTTTCGATCAATGCGATGTTTACTCCATATTTTTCGCGTACAGCCAGTTCGCTAAGTGTTTGCCCTATAAGCGGTGATTCCGGCGATACTTCCATTACTGAAAGATGCGTATCCCAGGGCAAAATAGCAGGGCTGCTGTCTTTTGTTTCCCTGGCGTTAAGATTGGTTAAAAATCGCTGTTCTATCCGTGTATAAAAGTCATTTAATTTAGAGGAAAAAATATAGATAGCCAGGGCTATGGTAATGCTTGCTAAAATTATCGCTGTGGCGGTATCAAAAAGTATATTCATCAG
>JAATFW010000236.1 GCA_015654985.1 Sphingobacteriales bacterium
GTGAAGGTTAGGGCAAAGGGCTATCCCGTTATTTACCTTATCGTCATGCGACACACTGAATGGCACGATATGGCAGGCATCAATAAAGGAGTGGGCATAACTGCTTTTTAAACGCATGCCGGTAAAGCTGCAGGTGGAATCGTAGATCTTTGGGACCAGCTTTTTGAACAGCCCGCTCCGCACAAATACCTCTTCTTCCGTTTCTATCTGTATATGCCGGTAACGCGCCCCGGGCTCGTTGAGAATATACTCTCCCAGTTCGCGCACAAAGCCTTCGCCTACTGTTTTTGCCTCATTGAACTGCTGTTTTGTGCCACGGAAATAAAGATCAAGCAGCGCCTGTCTGAGCATCTCCCTGGAACCGGCATCTGTTAATAATTGGTAAAGATCATCTGCCAGATAACCGTATTCAACTACTTCCCTGAGCTTGCCGAAACTTTTAATATGCGCGGTGATCTGGCAGCCCAGCCGTGGTTGTAAAAACCAAAAGGGTTTGCCTTCTGCTTTGTCGCTCTGCAGGTAATAGAAGGGCTGGGTAAAGTCGGCATGATGCAGCGTACTGACAAGCAGACGCCAGTTTTCCTGGAATATACCAACCAGTTCTGCGTCTACATAAAACCGGTTGCTGTGCACAATTCCCTTTTCAACCATCTCCATTAACGACAACACCAGCACCGGCTTATGCGGCGCTATCCCGTAAGGGGTATTGCCCCGCTTTAAGCGACTGAATGCACGGAGATATTTTTGGAGAGCGGCTTGCATAACGAACTTAACTCAATTGACGACGAAGCAAAGTAACGCAATAGTTTGTTATGGTAACAGCATCAATAAACGCCGAATGAAGTTCGCCTGTAAGTTCTCTGGCTGCTTCCAGTGATACACCTTTTTCGTCAAAGGCGGCCCGCACTTCTTTATTGCCTAAGATAGCATTCTGGGCAATTAAACTTTCACTATCAAATTGTTTATCACTACCATCATTTTCGGTGATGATCGCCGAAAACAATGATAGTGATAAACAAAAAAAATTACGTATCTTTGAGTTTTCGGCGATGATCGCCGAAAACTCAAAGATACAGTGATATGCCAATAGACGCAGGTAGACGTAAAGAAGTGTTTCGCCTTGTGCCCGAGGGTGCACTGGTGAGCAGGGGCTGGCTACAATCTCATGATATAAGTAATCATGCTATAGATAACTTGCTCAAAAGTAAGCAGCTTAGTACAGTGAAAAATGGCGTTTACAAGCGTGAGGGCTCAATTATAGAATGGGGAGATGTTATTTACTTCCTGCAATGGCGATATAATACAGATTTTACCATCGGCGGAATCACAGCTTTAGAACTTCAAAAGCTTTCTCACTATCTCTCGTTTTCCAATAAGCGGATAGTACATTTATATGGTAAAGATCAGTTGCCTTCCTGGATAAGCCGGGTGACTGATGATACGATATTTCAAAAGCATAATCTTAGTGATCTATTAGGATACGCTACTGCTCCGGATTTACAGGATAGGTTTAATCAGTTCACTAAAACGCTTACCTGGAAAAACACAAATGAAGGATTAAGAATCTCAACTCCTGAAAGGGCAATATTAGAAGTGCTGAATGAGGTTCCCGACAAAATATCGTTTGAACATGCTGACGAGTTGATGCAGGGATTAAATACGCTTTCCCCAAGGGCCTTACAACAGTTGCTCGAAATATGCAATAACTTCAAGGTAAGGCGCCTATTTTTCTGGTATGCTGAGCGGCATAATCATTCATGGCTAACTAAACTTAACCGGGATAAAATAAACCTCGGTTCTGGTAATCGTGTTATCGTAAAAGGAGGGCATGTAAATAAGAAATACCAAATCACAGTTCCGGATAACTATGAGTAAAAAACAGGGATATACCGAACAGGTGAGACTCTTAGTTCGTCTGCTCCCTATAATAGATAAAGAGGATTGCTTTGCCTTAAAGGGAGGCACAGCAATTAATCTTTTTTACAGGCCATTCCCTAGGCTTTCAATAGATATAGATCTGTTGTACCTGCCAATGGATGACAGACCTACTGCATGGGAAAAGATCAAAACTGCTCTGTCCAGAATATCCACAGAAATAAAAGTTAAGATTGCAGGTGCGCATGTGCAGGATACCACCCGGCAGCAGGATAATTCATTAAGGCTGATTGTAAGTTTAGGCGATGTGAAAGTAAAAATTGAACTTTCCCCGGTAATAAGAGGCACGATATTCCCTGCTCAAAGAATGGAAGTACAGGAAGAGGTGGAACGGGAATTCGGTTATGCCGAAATTCTGGTGGCATCGCATCCTGATCTTTATGCTGGTAAACTTTGTGCAGCACTTGACCGGCAGCATCCCAGAGACTTGTTTGATGTTAAGCAGCTCTATGAAAACGAGGGATTAACGGATGACCTCCGTAAAACATTTCTTGTTTTTCTCGTTAGTCACTTCAGGCCTATGGCAGAATTGCTTAATCCGAACAGAAAGGATATATCAGGCATTTACGAAAGTGAGTTTATTCAAATGACTGAAATTGACGTTTCTCTTGAAGAGTTGCTGGAGACCCGTGAAAGATTAATCCACGACATCAATGTAAACATGACCGAAAATGAGCGGCAGTTTTTATTATCAGTGAAGAATAAAACTCCGGACTTCTCATTGTTGGAGATGAAAAATCCCGAGCTTATAGCTGAATTGCCTTCTGTGAAATGGCGACTAATTAATTTGGAAAAGATGTCGGCTGAAAAACATAAACAAGCTTATATAAACTTAGAATCTGTTTTGTATCCTTAGAAATGGGGAATAAAAAGTGATTGTGGTTATTTTTTTTGGCTGGGTTTATTTCTTATTATGGCTTGCACACCTTACAGGGGATGGCTTTGAAAAATGGTTGAAGCCGCTGGTGAAGAACGCTCCGGGATTTCTCCTGCTTTTGTCTTATATCTGATCTGACAGAGTAAGCCGTGTCCCGACCACGGTTCGACAGTTCGTTAGACAGCAGCGTGCGCACCTCATTGAGGAACTTCAGCTCACTGGCCGCATTCGAAATGTTCTCGATATCGAAATAACTTTTGTGGAACTTTTTCAGCTCGGCGATCTCATTGTCCCGGATCTACTTGATATTAAACTCGAAGAAGGGCTTATCGTCCATCTTATTGGGTGTTACAAGGTCGGTATAAAAGCGGAAGTTCACCCCGTTGGTCAGCAGCCCGAACCTGGCTTCGGTGGTGTGGAAGTAGCGGAACAAC
>JAATFW010000340.1 GCA_015654985.1 Sphingobacteriales bacterium
CAACGAAACTCCTGCCCGTATATCAGGAGAGGTCATTTCTATTCCTCTCAGTTGAACCTGCTTATCAAGACCTATCACAGTAGCCCGGTGAGGATCACAGAGTATGATCTGTGCACCCATATCTATAAGCTTGTCAACAAAGAAAAGCCTGCTTTCAAACATCTTCTGATGGATCATTACATTGCCCTTAGCCTGTGTAGCAACAACAAGGACAATGCTTAAAAGATCAGGGGTAAAGCCCGGCCACGGAGCATCAGCTACGGTAAGGATAGAGCCGTCTATAAAAGTTTCAATTTCATAATGAGGCTGAGCCGGAATATAAATATCATCGCCTCTTAACTCGAGCTGTATGCCAAGCCGTCTGAAAACATTTGGAATAATACCTAATTCGTTGTAATGAACATCTTTAATGGTGATCTCAGAACCTGTCATGGCAGCTAATCCAATGAACGATCCTATTTCGATCATATCAGGCAGCAAACGATGTTCTGTGCCGGTAAGTTTTCCAACTCCCTCAATAGTAATAAGGTTAGAGCCAATGCCGGAGATCTTTGCCCCCATTCTGTTCAGCATTTTACATAATTGCTGGAGATACGGTTCGCAGGCTGCATTGTAGATAGTGGTTGTCCCCTTTGCAAGCACAGCCGCCATAATTATATTTGCTGTGCCGGTAACCGAAGCTTCATCCAAAAGAATGTACGTCCCTTTTAAGTGACTGGCATCGACATTGAAAAAGTTGGTCTTTACATCATAATTAAACTTTGCCCCAAGTTTTTCGAATCCGAGAAAATGAGTGTCAAGCCTTCGTCTTCCAATTTTATCTCCTCCGGGTTTGGGAATGGCAGCTCTGCCAAAACGGGCAAGGAGCGGGCCAACAATCATAATAGAGCCTCTGAGGCTGCCTCCTTTTGCTCTGAATTGCTCTGATCCAAAAAAATCAAGATCAATATTTTTAGCTTCAAAAGTATATGTCCCTTTGCTGATATGCCCCACCTTAACTCCCAGATCACTTAAGAGTTCAATAAGTTTATTAACATCTTTTATATCCGGGATATTGCTTATTGTTACCTTTTCTTCTGTTAGAAGTACAGCAGAAATTACCTGAAGAGCCTCGTTCTTGGCTCCCTGGGGAATGATTTCTCCCTTCAGGGCTTTTCCCCCGTTAATTTCGAATGCATTCATTTAGTTGGGATTATGAGCTATAAGCTACAGATTATGAGTTATATAACGATATATAACTCATAATCCATAACCCATAATTTATAATTAATAACGTTTATAATTAATAACGTTTTCCGTTGCTTTTTGGTCTGTTTCCCTGATTGCGGTTATTTTGCCGGTTTTTATTATTTTGGTTATTGTTTTTTTGAAGCTGTGTTTTCTGACGCGAACTTGTGGCAACAGGCCTGAATTCTACTTTGCTGAGGTTAACGTTGTCTTCGAGAACAAGCTCTCCGTTCGAAAGCTCTTTCAGATCATTAATAATTGTTTCGTCTGCAACAGAATCTTTGTTCCACGTTACATAAGCCATTTTCATGAAATTGGCTATAGACTCAACCATTTGCTGCTTCCGCTCCGGATCATCTATGTTTTTTGCCTTTTGCATCATAATCTCAATGGTTTTTCCATAGTGCTTATAACGTATTCTGCTCTGAGGATAACCAAGTGGTTCCGGCTTAATATGTATAGCATCGGCAGAGGGTTTCGGATAGGGCGAATCTACATCAATTTTAAAGTCAGAAATAATGTGAAGATGATCCCATAGCTTATGTTTAAAATCGGCCACATCACGCAGATGTGGATTTAAAAAGCCCATCAGGTCTATTACGACCTGTGCATGGCGGTTTCTTTCTTCTTTTGTAGGCAAAGAGCTGATATAGGCTACCATATTCTGTACGTTTCTGCCATATTCAGCAAGGATCAATTTTCTCCTTGTAGTGTTATAATCGAATGTCATTTAATCTGTTTTTTGGGGGGATGTATCCCGGCCGGAATTATTATTATTTCGTTTCGGAATTTACGTAACTATACGCAGTTTTGCAAATTTAAGCAAAAGTTGCTTTTGTCCCAACTCTTTAAAAAATATAGTCGCCTTAATATCCGGTTTATTTCCTTCGATGTTTATTACTTTACCAAAGCCAAAGCGCTCGTGTTCTACTTCCATACCTGTCTGCAGGTTAGAAGTATCAGAAGGGGCAAAGCCCTGACTGGGAACATGTGCCTTAGGTAATATCGAAGTGGTTTTTTGTAAACCTGCCGGTTTAGGCTTCGAAAAAGTATCAGCCGGACGATTATTCCAGGTGCTCCTTTCTTCATCAAAGAAAGGGTTTTTCTCAATACTCTTCTGTTGAGGCCTGAAGTCCAGCTCTAAATATTGTGCATCTATTTCATCAAGAAAACGGCTTGGTTCGCAATTAGTCAAAGTGCCCCAGCGGTAGCGGGACGTGGCATATGAAAGGGTTAATTTTTTTTCGGCCCTTGTAATGGCAACATAAAACAGGCGCCTTTCTTCTTCCAGATCTGAACGCGAATTTAAAGACATTTGAGAAGGAAACAGGTTTTCCTCAAGTCCAACCACAAAAACGTGAGGAAATTCAAGCCCTTTGGCAGAGTGAATGGTCATCAGCGACACGGTATCTGCATTGGGGTTCTTATCGTTATCATCGTTAGTTAACAGTGCTATATCCTGCATAAACACATCCAGGCCTTTCGCTTCAATATCTTCTCTCTCGCTAAACTCTTTAATACCGTTCAGAAGTTCCTGAATATTTTCATACCGGCTCAACCCCTCAACCGACTTATCCTCGTACAGGTCTTTTAAAAGTCCTGAATGCTGTGCAATATGCAAAGCAGCTTCATAAGCCGAATGGGTT
This sequence comes from Sphingobacteriales bacterium, assembly GCA_015654985.1. GTDB lineage: Bacteria > Bacteroidota > Bacteroidia > Sphingobacteriales > Sphingobacteriaceae > Arcticibacter. Next base: position 2,874 of record JAATFW010000340.1, read on the forward strand.
TTGGCAATTACCTGGAAACTTTGAATAAGTGTTGCAAAGTTACCCACCACAGTGGCGCTTCTGGCTTCAAGATGATGGCCGGCATCAGTAATTACTTCCCATAAAGTCAGGTCGCTTTTATCAGCAGCAATAATAACACGTTCTACGGTAGTATCGCCAATACCTCTTCTTGGATAATTAATTACCCTTTTCAGCGCCTCCTCGTCATTGGGATTAAAGGTAAGCCTGAAATAGGATATAAGGTCTTTAATTTCTTTCCTTTGATAGAACGATAGCCCTCCGTAGATCTTATAAGGAACATTCAGCTTCCGCAGGGCCTCTTCCATTGCCCTCGACTGGGCGTTTGTGCGATAAAGAATAGCAAAGTCATGATAATTAAGCCCCTTAACAGCCCTCTCCTGCATAATGCTTTCGGCTACAACCTTTCCCTCTTCATTATCGCTGAAAGCTCTTGCAACTTTTATTTTATCCCCCGTTTCATTTTCAGAAAAAACATTCTTCTTAAGCTGATTCTTATTATTGGCGATAATACTGTTGGCAACGTTTACTATATTCTGTGTTGAACGGTAATTCTGTTCCAGTTTAAAGACTTTCAGATCCGGATAGTCCTTTTCAAAATTCAAAATATTCTGGATGTTGGCACCCCGGAAAGCGTAGATGCTTTGAGCATCATCACCTACCACACAAATGTTTTCATTGATGGCAGCCAGCTTCTTCACGATAAGGTATTGCGAAAAGTTTGTATCCTGGTACTCATCCACCATCAGGTATTTAAACTTATTCTGATATTTATACAGCACATCAGGATGTTCTCTGAGGAGAACATTGGTTTTAAAAAGAAGATCGTCAAAATCCATCGCGCCGGCTTTAAAGCAGCGCTGTGAATAGATCTGGTAAATTTCCCCCAGCCTTCCGCGGCCGGAAGCAAAATCTTCCGACTGTATTTGCTCATTTTTCTGATACTCAGGTGCTGATATCAGGTTATTCTTGGCCGAAGAAATACGGTTATAAACAAAATTGGGATTATAGAGCTTATCATCCAGTTGCTGTTCCTTTAGAATTGCTCTAATAAGGCTTTTGCTGTCGTCGGTGTCGTATATGGTAAAATTACCGGGATATCCGATTTTTTCTGCTTCCACCCGCAGAATTCTTGCGAATACGGAATGGAAAGTGCCCATCCAGATATTCTTTGCTTCCGGGCCTACCACCTTCTTTATCCTTTCCCGCATTTCTTTTGCAGCCTTGTTCGTAAAAGTAAGTACCAGGATATTAAAGGGATCAACTCCCGACCTGATCAGATGTGCCACTCTATAAGTAATCACACGGGTTTTTCCCGAACCGGCGCCCGCAACAATCATCACAGGGCCTGTTATCTGTAATACTGCCGCTTTTTGTGAAGGATTTAATCCCTGTAAATATTCCAAAACCTGATCCTCTTTTAAAGTGACAAAATTAAGGAATGAGGATGAATTATGCGATGTAAAAACGCTTTATTTAACCGAACCTAAAACCCCTGGTCTTCAGGATCATGGAGTGTTTTATTAATATTCAGGATCTTGTCATCAATCTCATTCACACATTTCCCGATTTCCTTAATAAACTCTTCTCCCTCTATCAGGCCTTCATGTTCCAGAAGCATAAGCCCCTTCATAGTAGCTATGGGACTTCTGATCTGATGCGATAAGTGACTTGAATAAACCGAAAGCTTTTTATTTTTAATTTGCAGGTCTTTAGTTCGTTCAGCGATGATTTCTTCAAGATTATGATTTATCCGGTCAAGGTTCTCTTTTTGTAACGATACTTCATTATTTAAAGCCTGAAGCTGCAGGTTCGTTTTTGCCTTCTTTTTAACATTCATTATCAGAAGAATGATAACAACAATCGACAGGGTAAGAACAATAAGTGAAGCCCAGAACAGGATTGATTTTCGCTTTTCCTGTTCAAGCCTGATCTGGTTTTGTGCCAGTTGTTCTTTTTGTTTTGCCTGCTCCTGAAAAAGACCAATTTTTTGAGATTCTAAATTCTTAAATGTTATACTATCCTGTTTATAAACCTCCCTTAAGTAGTAAAGCGCCTGCTGATAATTTTTACGGGTATTTTCAAGCTCAAAGGAAGTGTATAGATAATCAAGCTCCAGTTTTTTATCCTTAACGATCCCGGCATATGCTTTTCCTTCATTGAGTGTTTCTTCAGCCTTCTGAAACTGCTTTTTAGTGATATAAACAGATGTTAAGGTCAAATCGATGCTGGCGATCGTACTATTTAATTCATTTTCCTTTGCCTTTTGATTTGCTTTTAATAATAGCTCCTCCGCTTTTCCGATTTGCTTTAAGTTAAAGTAAATAACCCCCATGTTCTGAAGGCTTTGAGTTAATCCAATAGGATTGTTAAGATTTAGGAATATTTTATATCCTTGTTCGTAACTTCTTA
>JAATFW010000231.1 GCA_015654985.1 Sphingobacteriales bacterium
AATTCTGAACCAAGAAAACCTGTGGCGCCAGTAACTAATATCATCCGGCTAAAATTTGAAAATGCTTTCAAAAGTAATTGAATAAAATGGATATTTGGAACGAATATGTCTTTAACTGATTTTTTCTCTCCTGTTGATGCCGGTAAGTTCGGTACAGAAGCAGGCTTTTTAGCCGGCCAGCTTGGCGGGCAGGTAGAAATTTATACTGATAAGTTCCCTGAAATAAACAAGGAAACAACCGACATAGCCATCTTTGGTGTACTCGACGACCGGAATGCCATTGGTAATCAGGGATGTGCCCTGGGCCCTGATTACATCCGTGAAAAATTATACAGCCTCTGCCAGGGCAGCAGTAAAGTGCGGATAACCGACCTGGGTAATATCAGGGCAGGTTATACGGTAGCCGATACCTATATCGCGGTAAAGACCGTGGTGACCGAGCTGGTGAAACAGGATATATTACCTCTTATTATCGGTGGCGGTCAGGATCTTACTTACGCACAGTATATGGCGTATGAAGATCTGGAGCAAAAAGCCGACCTGGTAGTAATCGACTCCAAACTTGATCTTAACGATTCAATTGATACATCTGAGATCGGAACACACTCTGATTCGTATCTTAATAAGATTTTTCTTCACCAGCCTAACTATCTGTTTAATTTCAGCAATATTGGTTATCAAACTTATTTTGTTAAACAGGAAAGTCTGAGGATCATGGAAAAGCTGTTGTTTGATGTAAACCGTTTGGGCGATTTTTATGGAAGGATTCCAGTTGCCGAGCCCATCATACGAAATGCGAATATCCTGAGCTTTGACATTTCTGCGATCCGTTCATCTGATGCCTGCGGCAATGCCAATGCTACGCCGAACGGTTTTTATGGTGAGGAGGCCTGTCAGTTATGCCGGTATGCCGGCATGAGCGATAAGCTTACTTCCTTTGGAGTCTATGAATTTAATCCTGCCTACGACCGTAATGGCCAGACTGCAATGCTGCTTGCCCAGATGCTCTGGTATTTTATGGAAGGGTATTATCAACGTAAAAAAGATATTCCATTACAGCCTAAATCGCAATATCTTATTTACCGGGCAACGCTCAGCGATAATTCACATGAACTTGTATTTGTTAAGAGTAAAAAATCAGACCGTTGGTGGATGCAGGTGCCTTATCCAACAAGTCATTCAGGCAATGACCGTTACCATCTTGTTCCCTGCAGGTATGATGATTACCAGTTGGCAGTAGGAGGCGAGATGCCCGACCTGTGGTGGAGAACGTATCAGAAACTTATCTGAAATAAGACTGTATTATATAATAAATTTCTTTTACCTGCCGTTTAAGTTTATAGCCGTAGCGTACCTGAATGCAGGCTATTATGTGCCCTGAACCCTGGCATATTACAGATACCTGCCGTTTTCAGAGCAGTACCTGTTCACTTGATCCCTGAAAAACTACTTATTTTATAGGTAACATAGGATTCGGTTTAACTTCACTATTTGCATTCTGAACGATTATTTAACCGTTTGTAAGGTAATTATTTAAGTCATGCTCTTTCAATCAGAATTTAGAGAAAAACTATGTAGATGGCTTTTTTCTTCAATGTTGAAAGCGCTTCTGATCTGACAGAGGTGTTCCGTGCGATATTGCTGAACCTGAATGAGACCTATGTCTTAAGAGGAATACTCAAGCCTGACAAACAGCTATTGATAAAACCCCCCGATCAACTTCCCGGTTCACTTATTTTTTGCAAATCGTTTGATGGAATCATTTCTTTCCGTACCGGCAAGAGAAGATTACTTCTTTTTCCGGAGAATATATTGTTGTCTGGTAATACCGCTCCCTGCACACTAAAGAACAAAACTGAAAGAACCACCATGTTTTTGATGGTACTTATTCCGTGTTTTGAAGCGAAGAAAAGGGCTGAACTGCAAAAAAGATTAATGTCGTTGTACCACTGTCTTTCTGATGAGAAGAAGGCTCAGGCAACATCTTTTGTAAACGTATTCAAACAATCCGAAAATAATAACGAGCCGGGGCTTGTTTCAGGCCGGAGCGGCGATCTTCCATCAGTAACAGGTAAATGGGCTGAGAATTTTGCCGACAGTTATATGGAAAGCATCCAAAACCAGCTTGACTTTGTACCGGTGAAAAATGAGAACACCCGGGTTGATGTTATTACCAGGATCTTTAAGGCAAAGGAGTATATCGACTTCTTTTATTCATCGGAGATTTCATTAAAAATGATTTCGTCTGCGGCTATGTTTTGCGATAATTCGCTGTTGCTTTATTATAAGAGGATTTTCGGGATAAGCCCGTTACAATATGTAATCTGTAAGAGGTTACAACATGCCAAAGCTTTATTGAAATATACCTCTCTTCCGTTAGCCATTGTTGTTTTGAAAATAGGTTTTCAGAACCCCAGTTCTTTTAGCCGGCTATTCAGAAGTAAGTTTGGTGTATCGCCGTCTGAATACCGGAAAGAGCCGCCCGGAAATATTTACATTGATGGGTTTCAGCAGCCGGCCAATGTGGCTAAAGAATGGAATGAAGCCTGTTAATGTGTTAATTATAAGGATAGAAGGTCATTGTATTTATTAAGGGGAATAGAATGAGCGTATTTTTAAAGTGTGATATTATACTGAGTGCAAATCACCGGATCTCATGAGTATTTTTGTGGATATACCAGAGGACTGAAACCTTGAGATCTATAGAATGATAGTCAGGTATAGTGCTGTCGGGAATATTTGTTTAATTTACTGCAGAAGCTATTTAACAGTACTTGAGCAAATAGTTTACGGGGCCCCGGGGAGGGGGCAGGGGGTGCTCAATTCTGATCCTTTCTGCTATTGAGCGATGCAGGCGGTACCAGAACATTTTTCTCCATTGACCTGACCATTAAGATGGTCGGTACAATATTATTCCGGGTCTTGATATTTCAAGGCCCGAAATATCATTTCTAACCCTAATCGCTATTGTGTATTATGTTAAGTTGTGTAATAGTTGACGATGATGAGATTTCGAGAGAATCGATAAGAAATTATCTGCGTTACTCCCCGGATATATATGTGTCCGGCGAAGCTTCGAATGTTGAAACCGCTATAAGCATTATTGTAGAAAAGCGCCCGGATATTGTTTTCTTTGATATTAACCCGGAAAAAACAAATAATTCTGAATTGATCAGGGAATTAACCTCTTTCCCCCGTTTTGCTATTATTATTACCACCGCGTCTGAGGCCCTTGCAAAAAAGGCCTTTGATCTGAATGCCATAGATTTTCTTTTGAAACCTTACACCCGCAACCGCTTTATAAGAGCCGTTGAAAAGGCAAGATTTATAATCAGAACTCTCAGAATTAACGATTTGCCTGAGGATAAAGCATCTTTATGGAGTTATTTAAAGAATTCTATTTACCAGAACACCCCTTTGTATTTGAGCAGAGTAACTGTAAAAGCCAGTAATCAGTTCAAAATTATCAGTACAGAAGACATTTTCTGGCTGAAGGCTTGCGGAAATTATTCCCAGTTATTCGTTGGCTCTGATTCCTATCTCTTTAACCTTCCTATTGGTGCCGCTGCAAAGAAACTTAACCCGGGTCAGTTTGTACGGATCCACCGCTCTCAATTAGTGAATATTTATAAGATTAAAAACATCTACGCTTATTTTAATGGTGAGTTCAAAATCATACTTCAGAATGATCATGAGTTAAAAGTGAGCCGTTCTTACAAAGAAAAATTCAGCAATGTGATGGGAATTTTTTAAAAAGATGGGATTGGCATAATTTTAAACAGAAATGCAATCTATTTTGCGGTATACTAATAAGTAGTATCGTTCTTTTTTAAATTAATGATTAAAAGGCCGGATTTTTTCTGGCCTTTTTTATTTTTTCTGTATTTATTGTATTTTTTTTAGACAGATCATTGGTGTAGTTATTTAATGTTGTATTATTTATAATGTTTTATGGTATTTAGTTGATTTTTATTTATTAAAAAAGTGATAATGGCATAATTATCTTTTTTGCTAATGGCTAATATTACAATTATAACAGATAGCAAAAGTATACTTAAAATTTATCTGAATAATCACTAAAAATTAAAGAAATGATAAGAAAAGTACGTATATCACCGGGTTGTAGTAGTATAAGAGATGATTGTGATTTTCTATGTGAAACTAAGAATATTGTATTTCAGTCTGTAAATCTTTTTTAATCCATTTTCCGTAAATCCGGCAAGAGAAAATTCCTGACAGGATTACGGCCTGCCAGCTATTGATCTCATTTACCCAAACCTCTGTAAAAATGCGGGGGGCGACTATCTCTGTTTTCTATTTCAGGCAGGCTCGATGCCTGTATGCAGTCTTTTATAAGTATGCCGGGCAGAGACAGGTAACGGTAATAGCAGCCGGATTTTAACACTTAAAACAATAAATTAAATCTAAATACACATGAGAAAACTTTTATCAAGTTTATTCATCCTGCTGCTATTCATTACAAACGTAATAGCGCAGGAGCGTATTGTAACAGGTACAGTTAAAGGTAAGGATGACGGACTGCCGCTTCCGGGAGTAAGCGTTAGATTAAAAGGTACAAGTGTTGGTACTCAAACCGGTCCCAGGGGCAGTTTTTCAATAAGAGTTCCGGGGAATAACAGTGTGCTGATCTTTACTTATCTGGGGTATGCCACACAAGAGGTTTCAGTCGGTTCAGCGAGTACTTTGGACGTTACCCTTGGAATAAATGTCAATCAGCTTAATGAAGTGGTGGTTGCTGCGGCAGGATTAACCGTTAAGAAAAGTACTCAGGGTTACGCTACTACACAAATTACAACACAGCAGGTAACCCAGGGTAAGACTCCCAGCGTTGCCGCGGCCTTATCCGGCAAGGTAGCAGGCCTGCAGGTCAATACCGTTAGCAGTGGTGTAAATCCTACGGTTCGCCTCGTGCTTAGAGGTAACCGCTCACTGCTGGGAAATAATCAGGCCCTGGTTGTATTAGATAATATTATTGTTCCTAACATTGTGTTGGGTAATTTAAATACTGAAGATATTGAGGATATTCAGGTATTAAACGGTTCGTCGGGAGCTGCTTTATATGGATCGGATGCATCGAACGGGGCATTATTGATCACTACAAAGAAGGGAAAGAAAGGCCAGACGTCTATACGGTTTTCAAATACAACCAGCCTGGAGCAGGTGAGCTTCTTTCCAAAAATGCAGAACCGTTTTGGTTCGGGATCTTCTAATAATATCCAGGAGTATATACCTTACGAAAATCAGCAATACGGGCCTGCATTTGATGGCTCTTTAGTTGAAATAGGAAGGGAAATTGAAGATGGCCGGATTCAGAAAGTGCTTTATAGCCCCACCGATTCCAAAAATGATTTCTGGGATACAGGGGTTTTAAACCAGTCTGATTTCAGCGTATCATCCGGCAATGACCATTCGACTATTTACCTTGCCGGTCAATATGTTACACAGGATGGAACTACCCCGGAGGATAAGTATAACAGGTTTTCCCTGCGGGTAAATGGCAGCCATGACCTTGCCAATAAGGTATCACTTGATTTTGCGGCTAATTATGTACAGAACAGGTATGATATTACTTCTGCAACTTCTACCATGTACGATCAGTTGCTGCAGACTCCTGATCATGTAAAGATAACAGATTACAAGGACTGGCAGAATGATCCTTTTGCAAGTCCTAACGGTTACTATAACGATTATTATAACAATCCTTATTATACTCTGGCCAACAACCGTCAGAACACCAGAAACGATTATCTGATTGGTAAAGCTGAAATAAAATGGAAACCTGTTGAGGTCTTATCATTTACCGGGCGTTTGGGTATTACAACTCAGAATACTTCTTATAAGTCATGGGTCAACAAATTCGTCTTTAGCCAGTTTGCCCTGTCGAACGGAAGCGCCAATAAAGCCAGTAATATTGCCGGGAGTGTTGAAGACGGAAGCTCCTATTCGACTCAGCTACTGGGTGATTTGCTCGGGACCTTCGACAAAAGATATAATGATTTTAATGTGTCTTTTACCGTTGGCGGCCAATGGAGGGTTAATAATGCTAATTCTCAAACAGTATCTGC
>JAATFW010000295.1 GCA_015654985.1 Sphingobacteriales bacterium
CAGGAAGCTATCGCCACGATTCACCGTTCGTTAGAATTAGGCGGCAATTTTTTAGATACGGCGGACTTGTATGGTCCGTTAAAGAACGAGCAGCTTATAGCAAAGGCTATTGCTGGAAACCGTGATAAGTATATCATCGCTACCAAATTCGGCTGGGAGATAGATGATAACAACAAAGTGACCTGGGCCATCAACGGCAAAAAAGCCTATGTAAAAAAGGCATTGGAGCGTTCGCTTAAAAATCTTAACACCGATTACATCGACCTGTATTACCTGCACCGATTGGATAAAAGTACACCTATTGAAGAAACGGTGGAAGCTATGAGCGAACTGGTGAAAGAAGGGAAAATTGGTTATATCGGCCTGTCGGAGGTGTCATCCGAAACAGTTAAAAGAGCCCACGCGGTGTATCCGATCACGGCTGTACAAAGCGAATACTCTTTATTTGAGCGTACAGTCGAGGAACGCGGGGTGCTGAACACGCTAGCTGATCTTGGTATAGGCTTCGTTGCCTACTCACCACTGGGTCGCGGATTTTTGTCGGGCCAGATCCGTAGCATAGATGATCTGCCTGAAAATGATTTCCGCCGGGCTATTCCCCGGTTCCAGGAGACTCACTTTTATAAGAATATCGAACTCGTGAAGGCAATAGAAGAATTGGCGAAGAAAAAAGATGTGACCTCGTCGCAATTGGCACTGTCCTGGATCATGAGCAAAGGGATACTACCTATCCCGGGCACTAAACGCAGAAAATATGTGGAACAGAATATAGCGGCAACCAGTATCTCACTAAGCGATAAAGACCTGGCCACATTGGAAAGCATCGTTCCGCTGGGCACTGATACCGGTAAACCATACGATGAATTTAGTATGGGGCTTATCGATTGATCATTATAAGAACCGCATTACAACATAGTGCGGTTCTTAACAGTTATAATAAATCATAAATTAGTGTTATGAACGCCATCAAGTCTGTTTCAGAATTTCATCGCTTGTTATCTTTACCCGAGCCACGCCACCCATTGGTCAGCGTGATCAACCTGCAGGAGAGTACCTTCCTGGAAGACGATATCTGGAAAGGTTTTGTCAACCGGTTTTATTGTGTTGCCCTGAAAAGGGAGGTCACAGGCAAGGTCAGGTACGGGCAGCAGCATTATGATTATGATAAAGGAGTGCTGAGTTTTACCGCACCAAACCAGGTACAGTACCTCGATCTCCAAAACATGGAATGCGGATCGGGCTACCTGCTGATCTTTCACCCGGATTTTCTCCTGCATCATCCATTGGCAAAAAATATTGGCACTTACGGCTTTTTCTCTTATGCAGTGAACGAGGCGCTCCATCTTTCTGCCGAAGAAGAAGAAGACCTGATCACCATTCTGAACAAGATCAATAAAGAGTGCCGGCATATAGACAGGCATACGCAGGAGATCATCTTATCCCAGATAGAATTGCTCCTTAGTTACTCCAGGCGCTTTTATGAGCGGCAATTCATCACCCGTAAAAACAACAATCATCAACTGCTCAGCAGGTTTGAAGAGCTTGTTGATGAATATTTTAATGCAGATGCTGCCGCCCGGCACGGGCTGTTAACTGTACAATATCTGGCAGAGCAGATGAATTTAACACCCAATTATTTAAGCGATCTTCTACGTGTGCATACCGGGCAAAACACCCGGCAGCACATCCACGAAAAGCTCATCGGGAAAGCAAAGCAGAAACTTACTACTACAGATCTTTCTGTTAGCGAGATCGCGTATGCTTTAGGTTTCGAACACGCGCAATCCTTCAGTACGCTTTTTAAGAAGAAAACAAAAGTATCACCTTTAGAATTTCGCGCTTCGTTTAACTGAGGTGCCGACACTGGAGATAATAAAAAGAAAGCCGGTGAGGTTTTACCAATATCCGCATCACGTCGTCTGGTAAGGGGATCGAGCAATTTTCGTTCAGCGTGATGCACGCCTTGTCATGATGCCTGATCTTTTCCAGTAAGCCTGTCGTTCCTCCACGTGAAATACTTTCATTTATGCAAAGCTACCACTTAATACAGATCAAAAGCGACATCTTAATTTTATATGGTACTTTTCTTTAAATTTGAACATGATCGATACGCAGCCTATCCATGTTTTCGCGCCGGATTTATCGGCCGCGAAAGACCCCGCCGCAGGTTATTTCGCAGCCGTTCGCCTGGAGGACTTTTCAGCCGAAAGCGTAGCCGCGACCACTGTTTACAGCCGCAAGGACTTTTACAAGATATCATTGATCACCGGTAATACGTCGTATTATTACCAGGGAACAGCATACCGTTTGGATGGAAAAGAGTCGGCCCTGGTATTTACAAACCGTGAAGTTCCGTATCGCTGGGAGGTACACGAGGGCGTTTGCAGTGGCTACGCCTGTATGTTCACTGAAGATTTTTTGCCACTGCATACACACCTGCGCCCGGCCGACTGGGCTGTTTTTAAAGGCAGCGCTCAATCCGTTTTTAAACTCCAGGAGCAAGACAAAACGCTGTTTACCGATCTTTTTCAAAAAATGCTCAGGGAGCAGGCCTCAACGTACGCACATAAATATGACCTGCTGTTCCTCTATGTACTGGAATGTATTCATGGCGCATTAAAGCTGCAGCCTGAGCCAGAATATCGAAGCTCAACCGCAGCAGCACGCCTGACGAATACCTTCAAAACTTTGCTGGCCGGACAATTTCCGCTGGCGTATCCTCATCAGCAAGTGAATTTACGGACACCGCAGCAATTCGCCGAAAAGCTGGCGGTACATACGAACTCGCTTAACCGGGCACTGAAAGACGCGACCGGAAAAACCACCACGCAGCTCATCAATGAGAGGCTGATGCTGGAGGCGCGTGCTTTACTGGTTCATTCCAACTGGAGCATCAGCCAGATCAGTAACAGCCTGGGTTTTGAAGAGCCCACTCACTTTGCCAGGGCATTTCGGGCATATTCCGGTCAGGCACCATCTTCTCTGCGATAATTGTTTGATTTTGGCCGGTATTCGTTTGTACGGGGTTAGCTTGCGAGGCCCGTACCACCGTAATTTTGTATCGTTAATATAATACGATACTTTATGAAAACATGGTTAATAACCGGAACATCGACAGGTCTTGGCAGGATACTTACCGAAAAACTGCTGGCAAAAGGTGATCGTGTAGTAGCTACCGTTCGCAAAGCAGATGCGTTAAATGTACTCAAAGGAACTTATCCTGAAAATTTACGGGTAGCCGTACTGGATGTAACCAACATGGCGGCTATAAAAGCAGTGGTCGGCCAGGCATTCGCAGATCTCGGACAAATAGATGTGGTGGTCAATAATGCAGGCTATGCGTTATTCTGCTCGGTGGAAGAAGCCAGCGACGAACAGATCGTACATCAGATCAATACCAATATCATTGGTTCCATCCAGGTCATCCGTGCCGCGCTGCCACACTTCAGAAAGCAGGGGCATGGCCGTATTCTGCAACTTTCTTCAGCAGGCGGGCAAACTACCTATCCTAACTTTGGCTATTACCATACCACTAAATGGGCTGTTGAGGGCTTTTGCGATACCATTGCTAAAGAACTGGCACCGCTGAACATTGGTGTTACTATTGTAGAACCTGGCGCGCATCAAACATCTTTTGGTTCGGGCATGACCACCGCTCCGGTTATGGAGGCCTATGAGAACACGTCGGCCGGCGAAGTAAGACGCGCTATCGCCGCGGGTACATTTCCCATAAAGGGCGACGTGGACAGATCAGTGCAGGCTATGATAGACAGCGTGGAGATGTCGCCTGCACCACTCCGGTTAGCTCTCGGTGGTGATGCCTATCGTGACATGCGGGCTGCCTTGGTATCGCGCCTGGAAGCGCTGGACGCTCAGAAGGAACTTGCACTGGCAAGTGAGAAAAATGATTAAGCGCTAATCGTATTCGGATGCCTGCACCAGCTACGCTGATCCAGGCATTCGTTGTATTGTTTAAATACTAGCTTTCGATAGAATACTCAATGAAGCCTTATTCAACAACGGCGGAGCTTCGTGGGATGATCCTAATCAAATCGATGATATAAATTTGGACGGGATTCTATCGGAGTTGCCTCAACTACCAAAAACTTCGTTACAATAATTCATTGAATCGAAAAGTAACCCGATCTGCGGTGGTTAAAACGAAGACGATTCAGTTAAAAACAGTTAACAGAAATGGGAAATTGCCTTTCAGTTTCGCCGTTAATGAAGCAATCCGCGTTTTTGATAGCGTAAAGGCCATTTTTGAGGCAAAAAATAAGGGCAAATCATCTAAAAAGTTGATTTGCCCAGTGTGGTAGCGGGGAGCAGGATCGAACTGCCGACCTTAGGGTTATGAATCCTACGCTCTAACCATCTGAGCTACCCCGCCGTGTTTTATTAAAAGAACTCAATTTTGGTAATGAACTTCTCTGCCTGGAAGGTTTTTAAGCCCCTTTCAAAATCGAGTTGCAAATATAGTTTAAAATACTTTTCTTTAGAAAATAAATCTGAAAAAACGGTACGGGTCTTTTAGCACCAAACAAGAATGTCTGAGAAAAAGAAGTTTATAATAGAATACGAAGTCAATTCATCTCCTAAAATACTATTCGGGTTTTTAAATGAGCCCAATGGACTTTCTCAATGGTTCGCCGATGAAGTACTCTATAAGGACCAGGTATATACATTTATGTGGGATGGGGAAGAACATAAAGCGAAGCTTCTCGCTTCCAAAGACAATAAACTTGTTAAGTTTAAGTGGATTGACGACGATCCGCAGTGTTATTTTGAGATGGAGATCCTGCAGGATGAGCTTACAAATGATGTAGCTCTTTCCATTACAGATTTTGCCCCGCAGGAGGCCCTGGAAGAGCGCAAACTGATATGGGATAACCAAATTCAATATTTGATAAGGGTTTTAGGAGCATAAGCGGTTAAATCGCTATTTTTGCATGGTGAAGAAAGTTTATCTGTTAATAGTAAAAGCTTTTATAAGTCCTTTCATTGTTACCTTTTTCATCGTGATGTTTGTGTTGCTGATGTTATTTTTATTTAAATACATCGACGACCTCATCGGAAAGGGCTTTGAATGGTATGTAATCCTCCAGTTACTGTGGTATGCCTCTGCAACCAACGTAGCTATGGCCCTGCCTTTGGCCATGCTGCTTTCTTCAATCATGACTTTTGGCAACCTTGGCGAAAATTCTGAACTTGTTGCAATAAAAGCCGCCGGCATCTCTTTGAGAAAAGCGATGATGCCTTTGGTAATCCTGGTATCATTACTCAGCATAGGAGCTTTTCTATTCTCCGATTATATGCTTCCTGTTGCCAATCTGAAAATGGGGTCCCTCCTGTATGATGTAAGGAATCAGAAAGCCGCCTTCTTAATTGAAGAAGGAATATTTAACAACAGTATTCCGGGATACTCTATCAGGGTACAGAAGAAAGATAAGGACGGTCGCACTCTTCATAATGTGCTGATTTACGATCAAACCGGTAATAACGGCAGTACTTCCGCTGTCATAGCGAAGGAGGGCCTGATGTATAAGATTGATAACGATCAGACTTTGGTTTTACTGTTAAAAGACGGGATCCGCTATGAAGAATCTCCGGGCGATAAGGGATATAATCCGAGACAACGCTTTACCCGCTTCCGTTTTAAGGAAACGGAGCAAAAGTTTGATCTCTCCGCCTTTCAGTACCGCCGTACTGACGAAAATCTGTTTAAGACCAACTATGCCATGCTTAATTTAAGGCAACTTAAATATTACCGCGATTCTGTAACTAAACAATCAGACAGTGCCTCTAAGGCTATTATGAGTTATCTCGCCCCTTCTTACCGGTTATACTCTTACACAAACCAGGGAACAGGGAAAATTACAGTCAGAAATGTACCTGTTTACCGGAATAATCTTTCAGAACTTATTCCTGCCAAAAGCCGTACCTCTTCAATCAGCTATGCCGTTAGTGAAGCCCGTTCGATAAAAGAAACTCTCGACAGCAGAAGCGAAGAGTATAAGGCATATCAGAAAAGCATTCGCAGGTATATTATTGAATTCAACAGGAAGTTTACACTTTCCGTATCCTGCCTGATATTGTTTTCGATAGGTGCTCCTTTGGGAGCAATTATCCGTAAAGGAGGGTTGGGGCTGCCTGTTGTAATGTCGATCATTTTCTTCCTGATCTATCATATCATTTCCACAATAGGCGAGAAATCAGCTAAAGAAGGAACGATGTCGCCTATAGCCGGCATGTGGATTGCAATAGTGGTATTGACCCCGCTCGGTATATTTCTTACATACAAGGCTACCAGCGACTCCGCAATCTTTGATATTGATGCGTATCGTATAGCCCTGATGAAGTTTTTAGGCAGGTTTAAGAAAAAGAAGAAGATTCTAAACTGAAGTCTGAATCCCACTCCGGCAGATTGATAGTTAGTATCATCCTTCAACCCGCAACCTGTAAAACACATTTCCAGCTCAATAATTATCAGCTATAAAAAATGTGTTGTATATTAAATCAATTTTTTTAAGTCGATGGAAACCTTCAACCCGCAACTCACAACCTTCAACCCGCAACCTTCTTTACTTACCGATTATAGTAATCTCCCCGGATTAATGTAATTTTGCCTGCAAATGGATATTAAACTTAATACAATTGAGGAGGCCATTGAAGAGCTTAAGGCTGGAAAAGTAATCATTGTAGTAGATGATGAAGACCGTGAAAACGAAGGCGACTTCGTTACCACAGCCCGCAATGTTACTCCCGAAATTATAAACTTCATGGCAGCGCAGGGCCGGGGGTTAATTTGCGCCCCGCTTACCGGAAGCCGCTGCGATGAACTCAGGCTGAACCTCATGGTGGGGAAAAATACAGCCCTGCATGAAACAAATTTTACGGTTTCGGTAGATTTGATTGGTAATGGCTGTACTACAGGTATCTCTGCGTCCGATCGTGCAAAAACCGTTCAGGCATTAATTGACCCTGCTATAAAACCCGAAAATCTTGGAAGGCCGGGACATATATTTCCCTTAAGGGCGAAAGAGGGGGGCGTATTACGCCGTGCAGGACACACCGAAGCCGTAGTAGATCTGGCCAGCCTGGCAGGGATGGAACCCGCAGGTGTACTGGTTGAAATTATGAAGGAAGATGGTGAAATGGCGCGCCTTCCTGACCTGGTTAAGATCGCAGCAAGGTTTAACCTTAAGATTATTTCTATAAAGGACCTTATAACTTACCGCCTGCAAACAGAAACATTAATCTCTAAAGAAGTATCTGTTACTCTTCCTACAGAGTGGGGCGATTTTCAGATGGTGGCATATACCCAGCTTAATAACGGAGAACATCATCTGGCCCTGATAAAAGGAGAATGGGAGCCGGACGAACCGATTCTGGTAAGGGTACATAGTTCATGCGTAACAGGAGATATATTTGGTTCCTGCCGCTGCGACTGCGGCCCTCAGCTCCATAAATCTATGGAAATGATCGATAAGGCTGGTAAGGGCGTAGTCATTTATATGAACCAGGAAGGCAGAGGCATCGGCCTGATCAATAAGCTTCATGCTTATAACCTGCAGGAACACGGTTTCGATACCGTAGATGCCAATCTTAAACTTGGTTTTAAAATGGATCAGCGGGATTATGGGGTAGGAGCACAGATCCTCAGAAGCCTGGGAGTTACCAAAATGAAATTGATGTCTAATAATCCTACAAAAAGGGCTGGGTTAATAGGCTACGGACTTGAAATCGTAGAGAATGTGCCGATTGAAATTAAATCGAATGTACATAACGAAAAGTACCTGAAAACAAAACGGGACCGTATGGGACATACCATTTTAAAGGAGGATACGGGCGTTTAATTAAGTTGTAAGTTGGTGGTAATAAGTTATAAGTTTACCGCTTGATAATTAATTGCTTTATTAAAAGTAATATTAGTGTTATGTTAAAGATAAACGACTGGATACATTCTTAAAAAAAGGATTTTAGGAGATTGTGCTCGTCCTCCCGTACTTACTACTTATAACTAATATTAACGTTGTTTCTTGTCTGTTCCGGTCGACGGAAGCACTGCAGCCGGCGGGTTTCCCGTGCTAACCGGGGCTGGTGTAGTAGGATTGGGAAGCTGCCGTCTTTCCTCACTTCTTC
Source organism: Sphingobacteriales bacterium (assembly GCA_015654985.1). Taxonomy (GTDB): domain Bacteria; phylum Bacteroidota; class Bacteroidia; order Sphingobacteriales; family Sphingobacteriaceae; genus Arcticibacter. Next base: position 8,143 of record JAATFW010000295.1, read on the forward strand.
TTTTCCCTACCAGGGCCCTCAGAAACTCTCCCAGGTTTTCAAAATCCTGCCGGTAAACTAAACCCAGCGCGCTGATATATTCCTGATCAGGATTCAGAAAGTTTCTGTTGTTCAGCCTGTTTGAAGCTCTTGCACTAAGGCTTCCATCCTTTCTGATCAGGTAGAGTAATTCTACGTCGCGAGCTACCGAACTGCCAATTACATTTAAATCATTCAGTTCGGCCCGTCTGTCGGTAACACCACCGGTTATAACCAGCCGGTCCTTTAGAAGCCTTACGGAGGCACTGGCTTCATTCAGCGAGCGGATATTCAGGTCGACGAAGGTTAAATTAAGCGACTGTGCCAGAATATTATTCAGTTGATTGAAGAATAGCTCTGTCCCGGCGCTGAACAAAGTTGAGTTTACAGCCTGAACGTTTACAGAACCTGTATTTGGTGAAAATGAACGGCGGACAATCAAACTTAAGGCCTGCGTATTTTTGTTATTAACATCATTAAAATAACTCTGAAGCTCATCTTTTATCTTAGCATCAGATGGAAAATTAAGGTCAAAAGAAATATCCGGATGAGTTAAGTTGCCGCTTAAGTTCATTACCGCTTCAGCCTGAACACGGCCCTCATCGCCTACGCGTCCTGCCGCCTGATATAATGGACGCACATCAGTCCTGACACTATAAATAGCTTTCAGGTTAATAAGCGCATCCGTTGGATCTCCCGTCCAGCGGATAGATCCGCCCTGGCTCAGGTCGAATATCTTATTTATAAAATCTCTTGCCGTAAACTGGAACTTCCCGCTTGAGATCAGGTAGTCGCCGTACATTTCAAAATCCCCCTGGCTGGTAATTTTAAGATTAATGGTTCCGGCCCCGCGTCCGTTCAGACGGCCAAGATCTGTAAAGATATTTATTTGTGAGTTTTCATCTACGGTAAGATCAAGGTTCATCACCAGGCCCTGAAGGAAAAATGACTGGCTTTTGGGGGTGAAGCTTGAATCTTTAGCTACAAATGTGATAAAATCGTTGTTCCCTACAGTTTCTGAAGCATTCAGGGGAATATTGAGTATTGTTCCGTCTTCTGTTTTGGCTGCGATATCGATCCTCATGTTATTGGTAGGGCCTTTGAAACGGAATGTCCCTGTGGCGTAAGCAGTACCATAATAAATAGGATTATCTTTTGCTGTTGTGTTCAGGGCCATAAAATGAGTAGCCCTCAGGGAGACATTAATATTGGGGTTCCCCGGATTCCCCATATCCACCGTACCTGTGGCTGTGGCTTTATTGTTTTTTATATCTGTCAGTTCCAGTCCGTCAAGCTGAATGACACTGTTTTCAACAGAAACTTCATCAGTTATCCGGTAGGGTGTTTTAAGGTAATTGACGGTTAACAACGCATCTTTTAAACTCAGGTTTCCGTTGATCTTAGGGTCCAGAACATTTCCGGTAACGTTAAGCCGGGCCGAAACTTTGCCGCTCACATCGGAAACGAGATGTTTGATAAATGGTTGAAAGATAATCAGTTCGTTGTCTTCCATCAGTAAATCGAGATTTAACGTGTTTTTCTGGGCACTTGCATCATAGGTGCCCTTAACGTTCATGGTCTCTTTTCCGTCTTTGATAATGTCCATATTAACATTGACCAGCTTCGTTTCGTTGTTAAGGCCAGCCTCCATTTTCAGGTCGCCGATCTGGGTATTATTCATAACCAAAGAATCAGCTTTCAGCTCTGATTCTATTTTAGGGGTTTTAGTAACAGAGTAAAGGGTAATATGGCCATTAAGCGAACCTCCTAAAGTGACGCCGGCACCCCTTGTTACCGGGTTAAAAGTAGCAAGTTTGAATTGTTTAAACTCTGCCGTAAGCTTATCTTCAGGACTGGAAGAAATAATCCCGTCTAAAGTTAGTAACTGATCATCCCGGAGCAGCTCAAACTGACTGACATAGATCTTTCCATGATCAAATCTGAATTTAACCTGTTCTGGAACTCTCCAGACCTCCTTATTGATAATTACATCTGAAGGCAGGATGCTGAGTTTTGCAAGTGTATCCGTTCCAAATTCTATAAGACCGTTAAGGTCAAGCTGGTTATTGGCATCTTTGTCTGATAATTTGACGTTCAATTCCAGGCTGTCGTCGTGAAAAATATTGGCAACGTTAATGTTTTTAATATAGAGACTGTCGCTTATATCAACACGGTCGGCGGTAAGAAAGATGTTTAAGGCTTTGCTGGCGGCTGATTCGTCAAGAATAAAATTATTTATTTTGATCTTCCCGTATTGAATTAAGGGGCTTGACCCGTTCAGCGAAGCCACGCTGTCGGCCGAAATAAAACGGCCGTAAAAAACTGCACCTTCCGGAATGCTCAGATATGGAGCAAACAGCATGCTGAGAGGTGCAAAGTCTTTAAGCTTCAGGTAAAAGTTGAAATTCTGAAAGCCGTGCTTCACATTTCCGGTTTTAAGCGAAGGGATATACCGTTTAACCACTGCCCTGAAATATGCAGGAAGCGTGTTCAGATCATATTGACCCTGTATATTAGCGTCCAGGATGTCAGAATTTATCGACAGCATCCGCGACCCACCGAGCCCTGATGCTGTTATTTCCACTGAATTCACTACCAATGAACTGTCAGGGCTTGTTAGCCTAAGCCTTTTTAACTGAAGGTCTCCTTGTAAATTATTCAGATTATTCCCTTTAAAATGAGTGACGAAACTGGCTTCAGCCTGAAGAGTGTCTTTTGTAAAGCCAAGCCTGTGAAGATTAGCCATGCCAATATTGGCTGTAAAGTCAAACTCAGGAAGTTGTGGGTTCATATTAACCGCTCCGTTGAAGTTCAGCTTCAGGTTACGGTCGTTAACAGAAATAGCGCCCTTAAATAATTTGCCCGACGCATCGCCGTTTACAAGAAGGTTGTTATACCGGTATCCGTTGAACTCAAGATAAGAAGCATTAATACGAATATCTTCCTTTAGCTTGTTTATACTGAAATCCTGTCCCTTAATACTGGCAGTAAAAGAGGTCCTTCCAAGATTCTTCTGGTTGAGCAGTTCACCAAGGTCAAAGTCAAACCCTTTTATCGTTCCGGAATACTTTGAAACACCGGCGAGGGTCATTTTAATATCAGGTACGATTCTGCCCAGGCTTGTTTTTAATTCCCCGGAAGCCTTAAAATCTTTTACAAAACCTGTAAACCGACCGCTAAAATGCACATTGCCAAACTTCGCGGCAATTTCCGGAATAAGTCCCGGCCGCCCCGTTATCCCCTTAATAATATAGTCGGCGTCTTTTTTATTTGTAAAAAGCTCCCGGGCATGGAGATTTAAATAGGTCTTATTAATATCGGGCAGGCCTTTGATGTCAAAATTTCCCTTGATATAAGTAGCCTGTCCGGCCCTGAGAGAAATATTCCTTGCGCTGATATTATTAACATAACCGCTCACCTTTCCATCAAGGTGCATACTGATGTTCATTTGTTGCAGGGCATCCGTAAAAAAGGCGATATCTTTTGAATAAAAAGAAGCGTTTTTGAAATTTCCTTTTACATATACCTTGTTGATGAAATTATTAAAATCTTTAAAAGCCGGATACTTCATTAAAAGGTAATCTCCAATGTCTGAACCCTGGGTTTGAAGCCGCAGCCTCTTAAATTCCATCTGGTTGCTGTCTATCTGAGCATCGGTGCTCAGGTTTCTGAGATAAAATCCGCTCTTTTCCCTGAACGTCATATTCCGGATGCCGGCTTTAAAGAGATGGTTCCTGGTATCGAGGTTAAGAACTGTTGTGTTGAGGTTGGTCAGCAAAAGATCGTCAAAATTAATACGTTTTAAAGCGCTGTTACTGTTATAATTGCGGTACCTGAAAGAAGTATTGTTTACGACAATTTTATCGAAAGTAATAGTATAGGGCTTTTTTGAAGGCTTCTTTTTTGCCTTAGGCTTACCAGAATCAAAGTAATTGACGATAAACTGAAGGTTGGTAGTGCCGTCTTTATATTCTTTCAGGAAAAATTTACCATTATCTAGCTGTACAGTGTTTACCGCTATTCTGCGTAATTTTATTGAAAGCAGATTCAGATCAACACTGAATTTAGGAGCATATAATAAAGTATCTTTGTCAAGATCCTGCAGATAAAGCCCCTCCAGTACGAGAGATTTAAGCGGCTTAATATATAAGCTTTTTATTTCTATACGGGTATGAAGTTCTTTAGAAAGATAAGCAGCGGTTTTTTTTGCAACATAGGTCTGTACCGGCCTGAGCTGCAGGGCAATAATGAGAGAGGCTACCAGCAGAATAATTACTGATAGAATCCAAAGCGTTATTTTTAGTAGTTTTTTAATAATTTTGTAAGTTAATACTCAAAAACAACAATAAATCAAATATCCGGTTTGGCTATAATTCTTGCTATAGAATCATCCTGCGACGAAACTTCTGCAGCGATCTGTAAAGACGGAAAAATCCTGTCTAATATTATTGCTACTCAGTCGGTTCATCAAAAATATGGAGGGGTAGTACCGGAACTTGCCTCCAGGGCGCACCAGCAAAATATTATTCCTGTTGTTCAGGAGGCTGTAGCGGCTGCAAAAATACATAAAAAAGAGATTGATGCAGTAGCTTTTACGCGCGGACCCGGGCTGCTTGGTTCTTTACTTGTTGGAACTTCGTTCTCGAAGGCTTTTGCCCTCGCTAATAATATCCCTCTGGTTGAAATAAACCACATGCAGGCACATATTCTGGCTCATTTTATTGATGAGCCTAAGCCTTCTTTTCCTTTTCTTTGCCTTACCGTCTCTGGAGGGCATACGCAGATTGTCCTCGTCAGAGATTTTTTCGGCATGGAGATCGTAGGAGAAACCACCGACGATGCGGCGGGAGAGGCTTTTGATAAAACAGCCAAAATTCTGGGGTTGCCGTATCCCGGCGGACCGTTAATCGACAAATATGCCCGTGAAGGAAATCCTCATGCTTTCGCCTTTCCGGAGCCGCAGGTGCCAGCACTGAATTTTAGTTTTAGCGGATTAAAAACAGCAATTCTTTACTTTGTGAGAGACAGGCTTAAAGAAGACCCTGAGTTTTTAAATAACAACATGGCAGATATTTGTGCATCTGTGCAGTACCGGATCATCACTATTCTGCTTAATAAGCTGGCAAAGGCCGCCAAACAATACCATATAAAAGATATTGCCATTGCCGGTGGCGTCTCGGCCAATTCAGGTTTGCGCCTGATGCTTCAGGAAGCTGCGGTAAAGTACAACTGGCGTGTTTTTATCCCGGCTTTTCAGTACTGTACAGACAACGCCGGAATGATAGCCATTGCAGGATATTATAAATATTTAAATAAAGATTTTGCCGGGCAGGATATAGCCCCGCTTGCAAGAATGAACTTTTAAACTGAAAAAGATGCTGATACCAACTTTATTATTCGTCCTTGTGTTTGCGCTTCCGATGCTTGGCTTCTACTTTTATCTGGCTTTTAAAGAAAAAAGCAAGTTCAAGATGACCATTGGAGTAGTAGTGATCCTGCTGCTTTTTATCGCTGCTTCTGTTACTGCGTATATTGTAAACCGGGGTCCTGGAGGAGAATAAGTGCCTGGCCCCTCATCAACATGCCCCTGCAGTAAGCCTAAGGCAATCGTCATTGGCGCTGGTATTGCCGGAATTGCTGCTGCTATCCGGTTATCGGTAAAAGGATACCAGGTAGAGGTCTATGAGGCTAATTCCTGTGCAGGCGGGAAGTTATCTGAATTCGAAGAGCTGGGGTTTCGTTTCGATGCCGGTCCCAGCCTGTTCACCATGCCGCAATATGTGGATGAACTGTTTCTGCTTGCAGGTAAAAATCCGGAAGATTATTTTACATACAGCAAACTTGATATTATCTGCCGTTACTTTTATGAAGATGGTACCCGTATTACAGCATGGGCAGATAACGGGAAATTCTCCTCAGAAATTGCCTTAAAGACAGATGATAGTGCAGAATCCGTAAATACCTTTCTAAAAAAAAGCGGAAAGATCTATTCTGTTACCCATCATGTTTTCCTGGAAGAATCGCTTCACAAGCTGAGTGCTTTTTTTAGGCTAAGCACTCTGAAATCCTTGCTGATGTTCCCCGCTATAGATCCGTTCAGAACAATGAACAAGGCAAACGAAACATTCTTTAAAGACAGCCGGACGATTCGTTTTTTTAACCGCTACGCAACGTATAACGGCTCCGATCCATACCGTGCTCCTGCTACGCTGAATGTTATTCCTCATCTGGAACAGCATTTTGGAGCCTGGTTTCCCGGGGGTGGCATGTACAGTATCATAAAATCCCTCGTAAAACTTGCCGGAGAATTGGGTGTTAAATTTCGATATAATACTCCTGCAGAAGAAATTATCGTTCAGGATAAACAGGTAAAGGGAATAAAGGCGAATGGAAATACAATAGACGCAGATCTGGTGTTGTCTAATATGGATGTGTGGTTTACTTATAAAAAGCTGTTAAAGGGGCAGGTACAGTCAAAGCAGATCCTGGAGCAGGAGAGGAGCAGTTCTGCTTTAATATTCTATTGGGGGATTAATGCAGCATTCCCCGAACTGGACCTTCACAATATTTTTTTCAGCGAAGATTACCGGCAAGAGTTCAAATCCATCTGGCAGGAGAAAAGGGTGTTTTCAGATCCGACAATATATGTAAATATCAGTTCGAAGTGCAAACCCGGCGATGCTCCTGAAGGATGTGAAAACTGGTTTGTAATGATTAATGTGCCATCTGATACCGGGCAGGACTGGGACTTTCTCATTAAAGAGGCAAGAGCAAATATTATTACCAAACTAAGCCGGAACCTGCGGTCGGATATCCGTTCCCTGATCATTACAGAACGGATCCTTGATCCCCGCAGGATAGAATCGCAAACCTCATCTTATCAGGGTTCCCTGTATGGCACCAGCTCTAACAGCCGCTTTGCTGCTTTTTTCCGTCATCCTAATTTTTCCGGCAAGATAAAAGGTTTATACTTCGCAGGGGGAAGCGTACATCCGGGAGGGGGGATCCCGCTGGCATTATTATCGGCCAAAATTGCTGTTAACAGTATAAGGTAAAGTATTTATCGAATGATACCGGCCTTTTTCAGCCTTTCAATTACTAAGTCGGGATCGGCTGTGTCGTGTTCGCTTTTTAAATAGATCTCAGCGAGATAAACCGTTTCCTGAAGTACAACCAACCACGTAGGTAATTACCCTCGCACCGCCTGATTTGCCCTTGTTAGTGCCGGAAATGGATAATCTGATTTTATAAATGTTTTGACCAAGGTCCGTTCCTGTTTTAGGGTTTTCTTTAAGTTCTTTAGACAATTTAGCAATGTCAGAGAGTATACTTCTGTGCTTCCTGGCAATGTTCTTTAACTCTTTTGTGAAATCAGGAGAGGGTATGATATTATAGCTCATCCTCAAGCTGAATTAAAAGTTCATCAATATCCGGAAGTTCAATTTTACCCTCCTGATGTAACTTTATTTGCTCAAACGACCGCTTCAGCCGGTTATACATCGCCTTCTCTGCCTTGTTTAAAGGACGATCAGCAGAGGCAGCCTCTGCTGCTTTTTTGTGTACCCGATAGTTGAGGCTCAGTGCATCAAGTATGGCCTTTACCGCCTTTTCGGTCTTTTTATCCTCAATAGTTACCGTTAACGTTGTCATAATTACAAAGTTATTGATTTCTTTTAATGTTAAGCAAAGGATAAACTATGTTTTTTTCACACACTCCATGATCTTTCTTTCTGCATATTCCTGTCTTATTTTTCCCTGTTCAATCCGGATATTATTTCTGCAGAGAGGCTGATCTCTTCGTAAGTAATTGAAACAAAAGTAGTAAAAAAGGTCTGCTGCCTCCTGCTTTTATTGCCTTTATTTAAGGCTTAATCAGGGCTGTTAATTTTCCTGATATTCTTTTGATGCTACTATCTTCAAATGCTTTCTACTTTAGAAAAGTATTCTTTAAGAGAATTTTAGTTGTTTTTTTATTATGCTCATCAGGCGACATGAATGTTGGTCAGGCTGCTAAATTAACATTTTGATATTTTTCGGGCGAACCTTATATTAAACTTCCGCAATTTAAATAAGCATTACAGGTAAACTTTCTTTTCAATAACCCTCTTCTCCTGGTTTTCTAACGTCTGAATAGCATAAAATGTGATAACCGGATCCTTTTCCTGTAACAGGAGTATTAAAGAGCAGGCACCGTTGTCCCTCCAATAAAAGGAACAACAGGAGAGGGCCTGTAGAAAGCCTGTACATGTACCTACGATGAGCCGGGGATAAGCCTACCATGACCCTACCTTTTTGATCAAAAAGGTAGGGTCATGGTAGGCTTAAGGTAGGGTTATGGTAGGCACATGTATTGCTCTTCCCTTGTTTGGACCCTGATTATAGAGAAATTGGAGGGTATCCTTCCAGAATCTGGATAAAGACTTTTCAGAACGCAGCTACCTGGAAGGGGCTTTTTCTTGTTTTCAATAACAAATATCTTGAGGATACGGCGGCTGAGGCAGTTACGGCTGAAAGATTTTTTTCTCTATTAAATACCAACATTTAAATACCAACATTACCGGTTCATTCCTGATTTTTTGATAACTTCGTAAAGTCTTTTTAGAACGATCAGCGATGCCGGAATTTTCTCATTTACACGTACATACACAGTTTTCATTGCTCGACGGAGCAGCAGATATTTCCAAACTTTATAAGAAAGCCGCGGCGGACGGCATGAAGGCCCTGGCAATTACCGATCATGGTAATATGTTTGGAGTATTTAAGTTTGTGGCCGAAGCGGGAAAGCATAATGTGAAGCCTATTGTTGGCTGTGAGTTTTATGTGGTGGCAGACCGGCACAAGAAACAGTTTACTAAGGAAAACCGCGACGTACGATACCATCAGCTTTTCCTGGCAAAGAATGCCGAGGGATATAAGAATCTTGTTAAGTTGTGCTCACTGGGATATATGGAAGGGCTTTACAGTAAATGGCCCCGTATTGATAAAGAGCTTATTCTGAAATATCATGAAGGCCTTATTGCTACCAGTTGCTGTATCGGGGCCTCGGTCCCTCAGGCAATCCTGAAAAAGGGAGAAGAGGAAGCTGAGAAGGAGTTCAAGTGGTGGCTTGACATCTTTGGCGAGGATTATTATATCGAACTTCAGCGCCATAACATTCATGAGCAGCTTGTTATTAATGAAACGCTTCTTAAGTTTGCTAAAAAGCACAATGTAAAAATAATCTGCTCCAATGATTCACATTATGTAGACCAGCAGGATGCCAATGCGCACGATATCCTGCTTTGTGTGAATACAGGCGATATGCAGAGTACGCCCATTGCTACGGATGAAGAAGGAGGGAAAGGCTATCGTTTTGGTTTCCCTAATGACCAGTTCTACTTCAAAACCCAGGCAGAAATGGGGCAGTTGTTTCATGATGTACCTCAGTCGCTCGACAATACCAACGAAATTGTTGATAAGGTAGAACACCTTAAGCTGAAGAGAGATATTCTTTTACCAAATTTTCCTATTCCGGCAGAATTCAGGATCCATGCAGATGATGTGCTGAACCAGTGGGAATACCTCCGGCATCTTACCATGACCGGTGCCAGGGCAAGATATAAGGACATCACCCCCGATGTTCAGGAACGGCTTGATTTTGAGTTGAATACGATTAGGATCATGGGTTTTGCAGGGTATTTTCTTATCGTATCCGATTTTATTAAGGCAGGCCGTGATCTGGGTGTTTTTATTGGTCCCGGGCGTGGTTCGGCAGCGGGATCTGTTGTTGCCTACTGTATAGGCATCACCAATATTGACCCCATTAAGTATAATTTACTGTTTGAGCGTTTCCTGAATCCCGACAGAAAGTCGATGCCCGATATTGATACCGACTTTGATGATGAAGGCAGGCAGAAGGTGATTGATTATGTGGTCGACAAATATGGCAAGAACCAGGTCGCCCAGATTGTTACTTATGGCTCTATGGCGGCGAGGACCAGTATTCAGGATGTAGCCCGGGTGCTGGATGTTCCGCTTTCTGAAGTAAATGCCCTGAAAAAGTTTGTTCCTGATACTCTTGGCATTACACTTAAGGATGCTTTGACCCAGGTGGACGAATTAAAGGAGATCTTAAAGGGAAATGATATAAGAGCAAAGGTATTGCGGGAAGCGGAAAAGCTTGAAGGATCGATCAGAAATACCGGAGTTCATGCTGCAGGTGTGATTATTGCTCCTGAAGACATTACCAATATTATCCCGGTTGCTACCGCTAAAGATTCGGACCTGCTCATTACGCAATTCGACGGAAGAGTAATTGAGGATGCGGGAGTTATTAAAATGGACTTTCTGGGCCTGAAAACGCTGACCATCATTAAGGTTGCTTTACGGCTGATCAGGCAGAATTACGGTGTCGAGATCGAAATAGATAATATCTCTCTTACCGACGAAAAGACTTTTGAGCTTTACCAGCGTGGTGATACCAACGGAACTTTCCAGTTTGAAAGTGACGGGATGCAGATGTACCTGAGAGAGCTTAAGCCTGACAAGTTTGAGGACCTGATTGCAATGAACGCCCTTTACCGCCCGGGTCCTATAGAATATATCCCTAACTTTATTGCACGAAAACATGGCCGGGAACAGGTGACCTATGATCTTCCGGATATGGAAGAATACCTGGCTGATACTTATGGAATTACGGTATATCAGGAACAGGTGATGCTTCTTTCGCAGAAGCTGGCAAATTTTACAAAAGGTGATGCTGACGTGCTGCGTAAGGCTATGGGTAAAAAGGACAAAAAGACCCTGGACAAGCTGAAGCCGCAGTTTATTGAAAATGCTAAAAAGAAAGGCCTTGACGAGAAAAAGTTAGAGAAGATCTGGACCGACTGGGAGGCCTTCGCGTCGTATGCTTTTAATAAATCGCATTCAACCTGTTATGCTTTCGTGGCTTATCAGACAGCTTATCTTAAGGCCCATTATCCTGCCGAGTACATGGCAGCAGTTTTGAATAACCAGAACAATATTGAGAAGATCTCTTTCTTTATGGAAGAGAGCCGCAGGATGGGTATCCCGGTACTTGGCCCTGATATTAATGAATCGGGCTTAAGTTTTGGAGTAAACAAGAAGGGGGAGATCCGCTTTGGGATGTCGGGAGTTAAAGGTGTGGGTGAGAAAGCTGTAGAGAGTATTATTGAAGAACGCCAGGCGAACGGTCCCTATGAGAATATTAACGATTTTGCCCGCAGGGTGAATTCGAGGACTGTTAACAAAAAGGTATATGAAAACCTGATATACAGCGGGGCCTTCGATTGTTTTGGATATCACCGGGCTCAGTTCTTCTTTAAGCCGGAGAACTCATCCTATAATGGGATTGAACGTCTGATTAAATATAATAACGACTATCAGAATAGCCTGAACAGTTCGCAGTCTTCTCTTTTTGGAGGCACCTCAGATGCCCATATCCCTGAGCCTCAAATGCCAGAATGCCCGGAATGGGGGCTGATTGAGAAGCTCAAATATGAGAAGGATATGATCGGAATCTATCTTACGGGGCATCCTCTGGATAATTATAAGTTTGAGCTGGATAACTTCTGTTCGCATCAGATTAAACATCTTTCCCTGATCAACAAAGCCAAAAGCGGGGAAATGGCGGAAGCCGATGCTGCGGAGTTTAATAAGATTAAAAACAGGGAGATTGTTATTGGCGGGCTGGTTTCTAATGCCCAGCACCGTACCACAAAAACAGGGAAGCCTTTTGGTTCTATGATGCTGGAAGATTACAGCGACTCTTTTGAAGTGGTAATGTTCGGGGATGAATATGTAAAGCAGAAGGCTTTCTTTACCGATGGCTATTTTCTGCAGGTGAAGGGTATGATCTGCGAGCGCTTCAGACAAAAGGATAACTGGGAGTTTAAGGTAATCCAGATTACATTGCTGTCTGATCTTCGTGATAGAATGGCACGTTGTCTGACTATTCAACTGCCTCTTCACGAGTTGTCGGAAAGCTTTATTGCTGAAATTGATACGCTGGTGAAGACGAATGAAGAGCAAAACAGTAACAGAAACTGCCAGCTCAGATTTGCAGTTTATGATCCTGAAGAAACAATTTCGGTAGAGATGCCGTCCAAGAGTCTGAAGATATTTCCAAGTAATGAGTTTTTAGATCAGTTGCACATAAAAAATCTTAAATTCAAGCTAAATTAAAGCGTCGACGTGATAAGTAGTAAGTTATACGCAATAAGTAATAAGTTATGCGTAATAAGTAGTCATAGGCGATAAGCAGTATGTAAATTGGCTGAAACCTTTTTTGTGAAATGTAATAAGCTGCTTTAGCTTTCGATATAACAAAAGCCTGCTTTAGCGCTTGCCTTTGTATTAATCATTTTGCTGTCAGTTTGTCCTGTATTATTTGTGGTAAGATTATTGTTTATTTAACTTTGATTCTTATAATCTGTAAATAATTTAAAAATGGCTATAGAAATAACAGATGCAAACTTTGAGGAAGTAGTGCTGAAATCAGATAAACCGGTACTGGTTGACTTCTGGGCTGAATGGTGCGGCCCCTGTCGTATGGTTGGCCCGGTCGTGGAGGAATTATCTAAAGAATATGCCGGAAAGGCTGTTGTAGGAAAAGTTAACGTGGATAACAATCCCGGAATTTCAATGAAATTCGGAATCCGTAATATACCTGCTTTATTGTTCTTTAAGAACGGAGAAATTGTCGATAAACAGATTGGCGCTGTGCCAAAATCGGTTCTTGCTGATAAGCTTGGAAAGCAATTAGCATAAAATACGCTAGACATTAATTTTTTAAACCGGCTTTAGAGAAGCCGGTTTTTTTATATTATTGGATTTAGAACGCTTTATGAATTGGATCCTCTTCTGTTTTATGCCTGATAATCACTCATAATTCATAGTCCATCACCCATCATTCATCACCCATCATTCATCACCCATCATTCATAAATCCATTCAACATGGAGACCGTTTTTTTTTCAAAAGCTCTTCCTTCCGGCGATTGGGAGGCTAATCTTGACCTGTTTGCGCGTCAGGTTGTAGAAGGTTTTATTACGGGTTTGCATAAAAGTCCTTTTCATGGCTTTTCTGTTGAGTTTGCTGAACATCGTCTTTATAACAGCGGCGAATCGGTTAAAAACATAGACTGGAAGCTGTATGGACGAACGGATAAATTATTTGTAAAGCGTTTTGAGGAAGAAACGAACCTTCGCTGTCAGTTGGTACTTGATATTTCATCTTCCATGTATTATCCGGATAAAGGATATAATAAACTGATCTTTTCTGCCTGTGCTGCTGCCTCACTGATATACCTCTTTAAAAAACAGCGTGATGCTTTCGGGCTGAGTTATTTTTCTGATAAACTGGAGTTCTCTTCTCCGGCAAGCTCTACAACTGTGCATCAGAAGTATCTTTTTTCGCAGCTCGGGCGCCTGATGCAGCGCGAAAAGCAGGGAGATAAAACAGCCCTGGCGTCTTCGCTTCACGAAATCGCAGAAATATTGCATAAGCGGTCTATGGTTATCATTTTTAGTGATCTGTTTGAGCAGGCGTCTTCAGCGGAAGGTCAGTCTGCTCTCTTCGGGGCATTGCAGCATCTTAAGCATAACAAACATGAAGTGATTGTATTTAATGTGCTTGACCACAGTAAGGAAGTAGATTTTAACTTTAAAGATCGTCCATATCATTTTATAGATATGGAAACGGGAGAGGAATTGAAACTACATCCTGCGCAGATTAAGGAGGAATACACAAAATCTGTAGAGATATTCAGAAAGGACCTCCAGCTAAAGTGTGCTCAGTATCATATTGATCTCGTTGATGCAGACATTTCTTCTGGTTTTACGCAGGTATTACAGGCTTATCTGATTAAAAGGAACAGAATGGGGAGCTAGGTACTGGTGATTTCGGCTTGTGCCTGAGGTGTTAACCTTATTATAACCCTGACTGTAGTGCCTTTATTGATCTCTGAACTGATTGTTATATCGATATTATGAAAGCTTGCAATACTTTTAACGATGGCTAACCCAAGACCGTTACTTTCATTGTCGTTTAAATTGAGCTTTTCAAAGCGGTTGAATGCTTTTTCAATAAGGTCCCCGCTCATGCCGTACCCCTGGTCTGTAACCGATACATGGTATTGTTCCTCAGAAAGGACATCTTCAATAATAATATTTCCTCCTTCTTTGTTGTATTTAACAGCGTTGTTGATAATGTTGATAAAGAGAGTATGGATGAGTGCCCTGTTTCCGGAGAAGCTGAAGTTTTGTTCCAGATTATTTATAAAATGAATATCCTTCAATGAAAAGCGGTCGGACAGGTCTTCTGCAACTTCTGATATAATTACCGGTATTTCAATAAGGTCTGTTTTTTCATACTGGTCGTTTTCAACTTTAGAGATCAGCAAAAGACTGTGAACTATCGACTTCAATCTGTTGAGGGTTTTTAAAGAAGCTATAATTTTTGAGCCTGCGGCCTCAGAGATACTTTCATCAGAAAGGATATTTTCAAGCCGGGTTTTAATGACAGAGACCGGTGTAAGCAGTTCATGTGAGACATTCGATATGAATTGCTTTTGTGTAAGGAACTGCTGTGTTATTTTGCTCATAAGCGTATTGATACTTTTATCAAGTTCCTGAAAATCTTTGGTTGAAGTACTTATCGTCTCATAATTAAAATGAACAGGATCGTTCACCTTATTGATCTTCTGCTCAATGATCCGGTAAAAGGGCGACAGCAGGTAACTCGTAAAAGTATAGTCTGTTATCAGGGTGGCGATTGCTGAAACAATGAGAGTTAATAACGAAAAGATCAGGATGGTGTTTTTCAGTTGTTTAAGTGCTGCCATCGTTTCACCTATTTCGAGCCTGTAGTAATCATTGCCAAACCTGAAATGACTGATTAAAATGAGGTATTCCTCCTGATTTCCCTCAATCTCGCGTTCGCTGACAGTAAATCTTTCTGTGTGGCCCTTTTGAAGTTTAACAGGCCTGGTTTTGTTTAGAATGATATATTCTTCTTTAAGAATATTATAATCTGTAAAGGTTTTTTCTGCTTCTAAAAGTTCTGAAATTTCCTTTTGCGATAAATTTCTGACGAGCTTTTCCTGCTTGTCGAGTATCCTCATTTTAAGATGGTCGAGAGATATTTTGTCAAGGAAAACAACGATTACAGTAGCCATGAGAAAGATCATGGCTGCTTTAATAAAGAGGTTGTACAGGATCAGCTTGGTTTGTAAATTCATACTATCACAAAGTTATCCGGTATCCTATACTTCTTACTGTTTCAAGCCATTCGACCTCTGTATGCTGGGCAAGCTTTTTCCTTAAATTCTTTATATGAACATTTACAAAATTTGAGTCGGAATTAATTTCGAGAATATCGCCCCAGACATGTTCTGTTAAGCTGGTTCGCGGGATTACCCTGTTCTTGTTTAACGTGAGGTAATAAAGGATTTCAAACTCTTTATTCGTGAGGTTAAGACGTTCGTTATTGAAGCAAACCGTACGGTTTTCAATATCAAGAATAAATCCGTGAAGTTTGATCTGATTTTTTTCAAGACGGTGTTTTCTCCTGGTAATGGCATGCATTCTTGCCAGCAGCTCTGTTAAGGCAAAAGGTTTGGGGAGGTAATCGTCTGCTCCTCCTTCGAGTCCCTTTACCCTGTCATCAATCGCGTCTCTCGCTGTGAGGATAATAACAGAGTCGTCCCTTTGCGGCAGATCTTTCAATGTCCGGAGCAGGTCCAGTCCGTTCCCGTCGGGCAGACCCAGATCAAGTAATATAAAATCGTATGTGTTTACAAGTATTTTTTCTTCTGCTGAAGCTTTTTTCCAGGCATGTTCAATTAAATAACCTTCTTTCGAAAGGAACTCGGCGATTTCAAAAGCAAGACTTCTTTCATCTTCTATAATCAGTACTTTCATTTTCAGTGAATCTACAAACAAACTTAGAGAAAATTCATTTACGCGTTGTATATAACATTTATATAAATGGATTTATCGATTTCTCATCAGATTGTAAAATCAGCTAACCTTCGAAAGGGTTATGCCGTACTATGTGTTATTGAATGGCGGCAGAATTTTGATGGTTTATCCGGATAGTTTATTTTAATGGTTTTATTCAAAAATAAGGAAGAAGTTCTTCTTCTTCTTACTTTGATGCTAACTTAGCGGCAGTTTTTATAAATATGAGAATACCAATAGAACGAATACCCGTTAAAGTTTATCCTGATTCAAAACGGGTTATTGCAAGATTTTTCTTTAATGGAGAAGAGAGAGCAAAAGAGGTTTTACAGAGAGTAATGGCAATTAGCGAAGACGAGGTTTTCGGAATCGTATCACCAATCCTTCAGGAATATTCAAAACGTCATCGTAACATTACCCGCCTTCTTCATAAACATTGCAATAAACTGAAACATTTATTTGAAGAGTTGAATATCGATTACGATGAAGTGCGGCCTTACCGGCGCTTGCTGATAGGCTCTTACTTTACCCATGAATATTCAATTGAATCTGCTGCTTTCTTTAATCCCTCTATTGTAGAAGATCCGGATCAGACAGAACTGGAAGAAGGAGAAAAGCGCCTGATCATAAGCTTCAGGGCTGTGGGAGAGGGTCATATCTCCTCTATTGTATTCAGGAGGGCCCTGATTGATAAATACAATAACATTCATGTAATTCCTGTGGGAAACTACATAGATGAGGCAGAGGTTATCCGCAATGCCAGATATAACAAGCACCTGTTCTTCGAAAAGGCTGCAGCCTCTCTCATTGATGTTGATGTGCTGAGCGATATGGAAAAGAAACTTGATGAGCACTTTGAATATTCTACCCTGAGGAAGCTAATCCTGGAATCGCAGCAGGTTGAGGCGGATAACTATAAAAAGTTGCAGTATGAAAAATTGCTGTGGTTATCCGATTCGTATTATGAGATGGTGTTTTCTCTGGATACTGATATTACCGACCGCGTTATTTTTCCTTTTTCAGAATTGGAGAGACGGGGGATAGAAGACGCACGTTTTGTAAAGTTTACAGATGACAACGGAAATACTATTTATTATGCCACATATACGGCTTTTGATGGCTCCATGATCATGCCTAAATTGTTGGAAACAAGAGATTTTTATGATTTTAAAATTCGTCCGCTGTATGGAAATGGTGCACAGAATAAGAATCTTGCTTTGTTTCCAAGGAAAATCAATGGCAATTATGTAATGATGTCGCGCATCGATGGCTGGAATAACTATATCATGTATTCAAAGAATATTACGGTATGGGAAAAGCCGGTTATGCTTCAGTCGCCAAAATACCACTGGGAGTTTGTACAGATCGGAAATTGCGGTTCTCCGATAGAAACGGAACATGGATGGCTGGTGATCACACATGGGGTTGGACCAATGCGCCGTTACTGCCTGGGGGCAAGCCTGCTGGACCTGGGGAATCCGGAAATTGAGATAGGGCGTTTGAAAGAGCCTCTGCTTGTTCCCAACCCCGACGAACGCGAAGGTTACGTTCCCAATGTGGTTTATTCGTGCGGTTCTATAATAAATAACGGAAAGCTGATTATACCTTATGGCTTGTCTGATTACTCTTCTTCTTTCGCAATGGTGGATGTTAATAGTCTTATTGAGAAGCTGATGAGCAAGGAGGAGTAGGCGACTATGAGTTATGGGTTATGGGTTATAAATTATGGGTTATGGGGGCAGAACTCATAACTCATAACCTTTTCATATGCCCTGATATAATCGCTTGTCATTTTTTCTTTGGAAAATTGTGATTTAGCCCAGGTAAGGCAGTTACTTCGTTTAATAGCAGCGATATTATTTACGGCGGCACAGGCTTCATCTACAGAGCTTACAAGGAAACCTGTTTCTTCATGCCTGATCAGCTCGGGCATAGATCCCCTGTTGAAAGCAATTACAGGGGTACCGCATAGCATCGCTTCAGCAACACTCATTCCAAAAGGTTCTTTGAAATTTATGGGATGGAGAAGCGCACTGGCTTTGCCAAGGATCTTATTGCGTTGTTCGGGGCCTACCGGGCCAATAAATTGGATCTGATCGTTCAGAAAGGGTTTTACCATGCTTTCAAAATACAGGGTATCCTGTATGATTCCTGCTATAATGAGCCTTTTTTTACATTTAAGGGCTATTTCGATGGCTTCTGCTGTTCCTTTATCGGGATGTATCCTGCCCAGAAACAACAAATAGTCTTCCGGATCTTCCACGAAATTAAATTCGTCTGTATTGAGGCCATTGTAAACTGTAGCGAGATATTGTAATTCTGCACTTCTGTCGGCATCGCTTATAGATATGTAATGCGATGTCTGGTTATATTTCTTATATACAGGAATTATTTTAGGAGAGGAGAAGCCATGAATGGTAGTTATCATTGGCGTAGTGATAAGCCTGGACCAGGTAAGGGGAAGAAAATCGAAATGGTTGTGGATGATATCAAATTCATCCGCCTTTTCCATTAAATTGCTTATATGAAGACATTCAAGCACTTTTGCATCCTGGTTTTTATCTTCTTCATAACCTTTTTCTACCACTGCATCCAGTTTTGCTGAAGTTACAGAATCTGCTGTAGCGAAAAGAGTAACACTGATTCCCTCCTTTATCAGGCCTTCGGTAATATTTGATGCAATTTGTTCCCATGGTCCGTAATGCCGTGGAGGAGTCCTCCAGGCTACAGGAGCCAGAATAGCTATCTTCATTTATATTTGTTGGGTGTTGATTGATAAACAGAATTTATTCTGGTTTTTCATTTGCTGAATATAGAGTTTTTTAATGTCGATTCATTAATATTATAAACGGGCTGGGTTTCTGCAGCAGCTTTCAATACCACCAGATAAGAGATAAAGTATGCGAGAGCGCTTTCTGCTCCCTGGTTGCGGTTAAGCTTGCCTGGTTGCAGTCCATCGCAACACCCGCCTGTTTCGGGGTCATAGAGCGGTATTCTTAGTTCATTATGCCCGTGAAACCACATAAAGCAGCGATTCATTTTGTTCAGCATTTCAGGTTTTTGTGTTAAATGCCAGGCCTGATAATACATAAGGACCATTGCCATTGTTTCAATGGCCTGCTGGTCGAATACCGGTTTAGATTTCCCTTTCTGCAACCATCCGTTATTGCCAACAGGGCAAAAAAATCCTTTGTCTAAAGTGGTTTTTTCAAGGAAGTACAGGGCTTCCAGCGCTGTCTTTTTTACTTCTTCATTGCCGCTTATATCTGCGGAATGAAGTAAGGCAAGAGGAAGAATGGCATTATCGTAGGTCATCTCATTCTCAAACCAGTGCCAGTCGCTACTTTTGCAGTTTTGATATGCCCTGACCATATATGTTGTCAGTTGCTCTAATTCGCTCATCATCCTTTCATTTGAAGGATGCGCCTTAAGATAAAAAGCCAGTCCTATCAGGGTGTTGGCTATTCCCCGGATATATTTTAGATCTTTAATATGGGGAATAGAGCATTTGAACAAGTCCTCTGCGAATTCGCGGTAGGAGCTGTTTGGAGATGAATTAATAAGAAAACCGAGCGCCCAGATAGTACGTCCAAAGGAATCTTCAGAGCCTTTTTCATCCAGATATTGGTGATTAAAGCTTAAAAAATTATGGAAGGAGCCGTCATCATGCTGCATGTAATGAACATAGCTAAGATAAACAGGAAGCAGGTCAAGAGCCTCTTTGCTTTTAAATTGCTGATAAGTCATCAGCATCATAATCAGTGCTCTTGAATTATCGTCAAGGCAGTAGCCCTCCTTGAAATTAGGAATGCCATATTTAGCATGCTGCAGGAGACCTGTGAAATCTGTCATTCTGCGAATATGCGAGAGGCTAAACGGAGGTATTGCTGCGAGGTTCAGGGCATTCTTTTGGATCCTTCCGGGCAGAGGCTTATTGATGGCCTGTTTAAGCAATTGAATATATTCTTTGCCAATATTAGGCCAGCGCAGATGAATGCCGTACTGGTAAGCATTGTACTTTAACTTCTTCAGCTTGGCTTCATTATCAAGCAGGTCTGTGACAATTTCGGCCAGTGCATAAAAATCTTTAAAATTAAACAGGCGCCCCCGGTTATTGTCAAGCAGTTCCTGTGCATGCCAGTAAGGGGTGGATAACACAGCCGCGCCTGCGCCTACGGCATAAGAAAGGGTGCCGCTGGTAATTTGGGCCTCATTTAAATAAGGTGTTACATAAATATGGCATGCAGTGAGATAGTACATGAGCTCGTCTTCTGAAACGAACTTGTTAATAAAATATAAATGATCGCCTACTCCCAGATCTTTTGCGAGTTGTTTGAGCGACTCCCTGTATTCTTCCCCACTATTTTTGATCACCCCGGGGTGTGTATTCCCGAGCACTACATATACCACTTCAGGATGTTTTGCGATAATTGAAGGGAGTGCTCTCACGACTGTTTCAAGCCCTTTATTCCGGCTTATTAAACCAAAAGTAAAGAGTACTTTTTTGCTTTTGAAGATTTCAAGATCGTCACTGGTTTTCCGGTGGCCAGTCAGATCAGGAACTCCATGCTCTATCATCTGAATCTTTTCTTCGGCAATCCCATAAATAGTGGTAAGAAAATGTACTGCCCGTTTGCTCATTACTACTATCCGGGAAGAATATTTTGCAATCTCTTTTGTAAGCAGTTTCTGAATGTAACTGGGCTCACGCAAGACGGTATGTAAAATTGTGATGAGAGGCTTTTGAAGTTCATTGAGAAGGGATAAAATATAAATTCCGCTTTCTCCGCCGAAAATACCGAACTCGTGTTCAAGGACACAAACATCAGCACTGCTTTTGTTTATATAAGCTGCAGCGGCAAGGTAATCTTTTTGCTTTTCCTGACGGATTGTAAATTTAACTTCTTCAGGATAAACATATTCTTTCCGGTATCCCGGGTCGTTCAGTGCGATTACAATGTTGCTTTCCTTTGAATGATCCGCAAAATTAGAACTAATCGCCTGAATAAGATTTTGATTAAATGTCGCAATACCACATTCCCGCGGTGGATAAGTTGAAATATACGCTATTTTCATTTGTATAATTTATTTTTAACGGTAATGAAGCTATCATGAGCACCTTATTTTTCACGTCCTGTTTGTTTTCCGGCGGCGTTCAAGAGGCCGCTTCGCTAAGTTCATCCTGGTGAATATTTGCAAATGCTCATGATAGTTTCATTTTCCGAATGATCAGAATTATGCCATATGGTTCACGTATTTAAACCTTTTTTTTTATGATTTTGTTTTGCGAATGCTTTTTACACTATGCTAAAGGCATTTATTACAATAAATAAATCTTAAAGCACATTTAATTGTTAATCCATAAAATAGATTAAATATGCATGATAGATCTGAAGTAATCCATGGCCATGTCATATCGCAAATACTTAGGGATAACGGTATGTTCCCCAATAATCCGAGACTTCCGCTATTATTATACAAGGGCGCCCTTCTTCTCCATCCGGATGATGAAGCAGAGAGTATTCTGGAACGATTCAGCAAGAACAACTGGACAAACGGATGGAAGAATGGTATCTATGATTATCATCATTATCATAGCAATACTCACGAAGTGCTTGGCGTGTTTTGCGGAGTAGCAGAAGTTCAGTTCGGAGGCCCGGGTGGAATATGCGCGGAAATTAACCGGGGAGATATAGTGGTTATTCCGGCAGGTGTAGCACATATGAAACTGACGTCGGGCGGTGACTTTCTTTGCGTTGGTGCTTATCCTGAAGGGTGTAATTATGATATTAACTACGGGAAGGAGGGGGAACGGCCTGGAACAGATGAGAATATAAAAAATGTTCCGCTGCCGCAAAATGATCCTTTGTTTGGTAAAGACGGCCCTGTAACGCAACATTGGGGTATATAAATAACCTTTTCTGTTCTGCAGGCTTCATAAGTCATAAAATACTAATAAGAACATTAATGCTTGTTCGGTAAGTTATATCTTCTTATTTTGGTTTCTGAAAAAGCTTGATATCTAAAAAAAACTAACATAAAGGATAATATATTAACTTTCATGAAAGTAATTATCTTTAAGTTGTTTTTATGATTTTTTAATTGGTGATGTTTTCGACTTTTTCTGATATTTGGTCAGAAAAAAGACAAAAAAAATACCAAAAAAAAACAGGTAATCAGATAAATGAACTTTACTTTTACAAAAAATTAACTTCACCTTAATGCGCAAAAAATTACAAGATAGAGTCCTTTCTTTTACAGAGGCGGTAGAGATTAAGAGAAAGGGGATGTATCCATATTTCAGGCCTATTGAATCGGGCCAGGATACAAAGGTGTTTATAGATGGCAAGGAAGTTTTGATGTTCGGCTCCAATTCATATCTTGGACTAACAAGTCATCCCAGAATTAAAGAAGCGGCAAAGAAAGCAATTGATAAATATGGAACTGGTTGTGCCGGTTCCAGGTTTCTGAATGGAACTCTTGATATTCATATTGAACTGGAAAGGCGGCTTGCACAATTTGTTGGTAAGGAATCTGCTGTGATCTTTAGTACAGGATTCCAGGTTAATCTTGGCGTATTATCGTGTATAACCAACCGTAACGATTATCTCATTCTTGATGAATATAACCATGCTTCAATAATAGACGGAAGCCGTTTGTCTTTTTCACGCAGCATAAAATATGCTCATAATGATATGGACGATCTGCGTGCAAAGCTGAGCCTTTTGCCTGAAGAGGCCGCCAAAGTGATCGCTGTTGATGGTATCTTCAGTATGGAAGGCGACATTGTAAAACTTCCGGAAATTGTTGATCTGGCCAATGAATTTGGTGCCAACATATTTGTGGATGATGCTCACAGCCTTGGAGTAATAGGACTAAATGGTGCGGGTACTGCTTCTCATTTTAATTTAACTGATGAAGTAGATCTGATCATGGGTACTTTTAGTAAATCTCTTGCTTCTCTGGGCGGATTTATTGCCAGCGACGAAGCAACAATCGATTTTATCAGACATCGTGCCCGTTCGTTACTGTTCAGTGCCAGCATGACTCCTGCTTCAGTTGCCAGTGTAATCACTGCTTTGGATATAATAGAAGAAGATCCTTCTATTATTGATAAACTATGGGATAATACTAATTATGCCAAGAAGCTTCTTCTTGATGCCGGTTTTGATCTTGGAGCAACAGAGAGCCCAATATTGCCAATATATATCAGGGATAATGATAAAACATTCCAGGTGACCAATCTGCTCCAGGAGAATGGTGTATTTGTTAATCCTGTGGTTTCTCCTGCAGTACCTTCTGATTCGTCGCTCCTTCGTTTTTCATTGATGGCAAACCACACTTTTGAACAAATAGAGGAAGCTGTTGAAAAGCTTACCGCTGCATTCAGGAAAGTGGAGGTGTATGCCTTTAAATAAGAAAAATGAAGCAGGTAAGACCAATTGATGTCAACAGAGAGTTAAAGAGTTTTATAGATTTTCCGCATAGTCTGTATAAGAATGATCCGAACTATGTGCCTGAACTATATATAGCTCAGAAAGACCTGTTAACCCCCGGGAAACATCCTTTTCATGAACATTCAAAAGTTCAGTTGTTCCTTGCCCGTAACGGGAAGGAGATTACGGGAAGAATTGCGGCAATTCTGAATAATAATCATAATGATTATAACCATACTACAGATGGTTTTTTTGGTTTTTTTGATTGTATAAATGATCAGGAGACGGCTAATTTATTGTTTGATGCAGCATCAGAATGGTTAAAGGAGCAGGGTTCAAATACTTTAATTGGTCCGGCAAATTTTTCAACGAATGAAACGGTAGGATTGCTGGTTGAAGGATTCGACTCTCCCCCGGTTGCTATGATGCCTTATAATGCACCGTATTACAGGGACCTTCTGGAGAACGCAGGACTTAAAAAACGAACTGATCTATTAGCTTATGATGTGCCTTACGACACCCATAATGATAAGTCAGTACGCTTGCTGAATACACTTGGGGAACGTCTGAAAAGGAATAATATATTGATCCGTAAGATCAATATGAAGAACTTTAAGGAGGAAGCTGAAAAATTAAGGGAAGTCTATAATCAGGCATGGGATAAGAATCTTGGGTTTGTTCCTATGACGGAGCATGAGTTCAATCATATGGCCAAGGATCTGAAGATGGTTCTGAATCCTGATTTTTGTCTTGTTGCAGAACAAGACGGCAAATTTATAGGATTTGCTCTTGGTATACCTGATATTAATCAGGTGCTTATTAAAATAAAAAGAGGAAGACTTCTGCCTTTTGGCATATTTAAGCTTCTGACAGGATTGAAGAAAATCGATTGGTTGCGGGTAATGGTTCTTGGAGTTACAGAGGGTTATCGTAAGCTTGGAATTGAAGCATGTCTCTATGGAACGATCATTAAGAATGCAAAGGAAAATAATATCAGGGGTGCTGAGTGCTCATGGATGCTGGAAGATAATTATTTAATGAATAAAGCTATTGAGCAAATAAACGGAACTCTTTATAAGAAATACCGGTTATTTGAAAAGGCGATATGAAAGAACGGGTCTTAATTACAGGAGCGTCCGGATTTGTTGGTTCTCACCTTATCCCGCAAGCTTTACAGCAAGGACTGGAGGTTTTCGCTGCTGTAAGACCTTCAAGTAAAATTGCACACCTTAAACGTTTTCCTGTTGAGTTCATCACTCCCGATCTTACTGATCCCTCAAAACTGAGTACCCAGCTCCAGGATTATCAGTTTGATTATATTATTCACGGTGCAGGGTTAACAAAGGCAAAAACTCAGAAAGAATACGATTACGTGAATGCCACTCTTACCCGTAATCTTGCAGAAGCTGCTATGTCGGCGGGAATCCCTTTAAAGAAATTTGTCTTTATAAGCAGCCTGGCTGCGCTTGGGCCCTTAGGCGCCACTGCTGTCAGCGCGATTGCTCCCAATACCACCCCCAATCCGGTAACGGGCTATGGCAGGAGTAAATTGCTTGCCGAAAGATATCTTTCGGACATTAAGGAACTCCCTTTAATTACCCTTCGCCCGACGGCGGTTTATGGTCCGCGCGAGCAGGATATTTATATTATCATACGCACTATAGCAAAAGGTATTGAGCCTTATATTGGAAACACCGAACAGAAGCTTAGCTTCATTTATGTGAAAGATCTGGCGGATGTTGCCGTACAGTCTCTTTATCTTTATGAAAAACGCCATGTGAGCTATAATGTTTCTGACGGCCGGATTTACAGCCGGTATGCGCTTGCCGATATAGTAAAGCAATACCTTAGCAGAAAAACCTTTAAGTTTCATATACCAACAGGACTGGTTTGGACCTTAGCGCTGCTGCTGGAGACTATATACCGCTTTAACAGAAAAACACCTGCATTAAACAGGGAGAAATTAAATGAACTGAATGCTGCCAACTGGTCATGCAGTATTCAGGATCTTGAAAAAGATTTTGGCTTTGTGCCGCAGTACGACCTTAAAAGGGGGCTGACGGAAACTCTGGAATGGTACAGGCAAAACAAGTGGATTTGAAAGATTATTTGCCTCCGGCTATAAAAAGATTGAAGATAAATCTAATATATTAACAATTAAAATAAACACAATGAAAGAATATGTAAAACCGGCAGAGGGAAAGCTGGGGATTTTAATCCCCGGGCTTGGTGCTGTTTCCACTACGCTTATTGCAGGTGTTGAAGCGGTAAAAAAGGGGCTTGCCAAACCTATTGGATCGCTTACACAGATGGGTAGCATCCGTCTGGGTAAGAGAACAGAAGAGCGATACCCTAAGATTAAAGACTTTGTTCCTCTGGCTGGTCTTGAGGATATTGTATTTGGAGGATGGGACGTTTACGAGGATAACGTTTATGAGGCAGCGATGAATGCGAAGGTGCTGGATGCAACTCTTTTAAATGCTATAAAACCAGAACTTGAAGCGCTGATTCCAATGAAAGCGGCCTTTGATAAACGGTATGTAAAGAATCTGGATGGTACAAACATTAAGACCTTTGTTACCAAACAGGATCTTGCTGAACAGGTACGCGAAGACATCCGCAATTTTAAAGCAAAGAACGGATGCAGCCGTATTGTTGTTATGTGGTGTGGCTCTACTGAGATCTACCAGAAGTACAGCGATGTGCACAGTACCATCGAAGCTTTCGAAGCAGGTTTAGCAAATAACGACGAGCACATTTCACCAAGTATGATCTATGCTTATGCAGCACTGAAGGAAGATGCTCCGTTTATAAACGGAGCCCCAAATCTTACAGTGGATACCCCGGCTCTGCTGGAACTGGCTAAAGAAACCGGAAATCCTATCGCAGGGAAAGATTTCAAAACCGGACAAACCCTTATGAAAACAATTATTGCCCCGGGATTGAGTGCAAGGGCATTAGGAGTACGCGGGTGGTTTTCTACCAATATTCTGGGCAACCGCGATGGTTTAGTGCTTGACGATCCGGATAACTTTAAAACCAAAGAGGTTTCTAAACTGAGTGTACTCGACGAAATATTCCGCCCGGATGTTAATCCCGATCTGTACAGCGAACTTTATCATAAGGTGCGTATCAATTATTATCCTCCACACGGTGATAATAAAGAAAGCTGGGATAATATCGACATATTTGGATGGCTTGGATATCCAATGCAGATTAAGATCAACTTCCTTTGCCGCGATTCTATCCTGGCTGCACCGGTAGCTCTTGATCTTGCGCTGTTTATTGATCTTGCAAAACGTGCCGGAATGAGCGGCATCCAGGAATGGCTTTCATTCTATCTTAAATCACCGCAAACTGCTGAAGGACTGCGTCCTGAACATGATATATTTAAACAATTGATGAAGTTGCAGAATACCCTTCGCCATATTATGGGAGAGGATCTTATCACTCATCTTGGATTAGATTATTATCAGGATGTTGTTGAGTCGATGAATTAAAGAATATGTATAAATTTATTTCCACGGGTCCGGGTATCAGATATATTCACAAAGGAGGAGGAACGGCTGCTTCCGTGTTCTGTTGTCTTTGCATATATCTGACCCTGCCCAATGGAAATAAATATGATGATTTACTTTCTGCCGGCATAACTATTATTCTGATAGCTGCGGGTGTTCTGGCTTCCTATAAGGCAGAACCTCTCCGGGGAAAGGGCAATTGCCGTGTGACAATTGACGAAACAGCAGGTATGCGGACCAGTGTGCCGTTTCTGCCTGTTAACATCTCCTGCTTGATTGCAGGGGCAATCTTATTCCGGATCTTTGATACCGGGAAACCATTTATTCATGAGAAAGACTGAAAAACTGCCAGGTGGAGCCGGTGTAATGATGGATGACGTTCTGGCAGGTATTCACACAAATATTCTCCTTCAAATAGGAATTGCATACAAATTGCTTTAAAAAAACATGCTAAAATTTCTAAAAGCACAACTTGCTTCTTTTTCTGGTACGATTGTTGACTTTTTAACTACGTTAGTCAGTGTTGAGATTTTTAACGTATGGTATGTAACCGGAAATATAACAGGAAACATTTGCGGAGGGATCGCAAATTTTTATCTGGGGAGAAATTGGGTTTTTAATTCTAAAGATAAAAAGGTCTATATCCAGGGTCTAAAGTACCTGGGAGTATGGATAGGAAGTATTACTTTGAATACATCAGGGGTTTTCGCTCTTACACATTACTGCAGTTTTAATTACATCGTCAGCAAAGTAGTAGTGTCTCTGGTAGTAGGTTTTACTTACAATTATCTTTTACAGAATTATTTTGTGTTTAAGTAATCGCGAATAATATTATGAATAAATATAAAGCAGTTAACCATATTTTGGTTCTGTTCCTGACTTTTTTATCATTTTTGTCAGTTGCCCAAACGGTGGTACGCGGAGTTGTGACAGATTTAAAGACGAAGGAAACTCTTCCTTATGTCAGTATTACCATACCCGGGTCGTCTCTGGGTACCAGAACCGATGCAGATGGTAAGTTTTCAATGAAGATAAACGGATCATACAGTAAGATAAACTTTACTTATGTCGGATATAATCCGGTTACGAAAATAATTGTTCCCGGTAAAGAACAAACAATCAATGTTCAGCTCCAGGCCAGTGCCAAAATGCTGAACGAGGTGGTGGTAAAGTCCGGAAGACGAAAGAAATATAGAAATAAAGATAACCCTGCTGTTGCTCTTATAGAAAAAGTGATCGAACATAAATCAAAAAACCAGATCAGCAGTTATCCTTATGTGGAATATGAAAAATATGAGAAGCTTTCTTTTGCCCTGAGTGATGTCAGTGACGAATTCAGGAATAAGAAGGTTTTTCGCAATTATCAATTTTTATTTAAGAACCAGGATTCTACGGCTATAGGTGGTACTACAGTGCTCCCTGTTTATATGGAAGAGACCCTGTCGAAAAATTACTACAGAAAGAAACCTGAGAAAACAAAAACTGTAGTTCTTGCGGATAAAAAAGTAGACTTTGACCCTAAGTATATAGATCAGAAGGGAGTAAGCGCTTATCTGAACAGGATGTATCAGGATATTAA
>JAATFW010000264.1 GCA_015654985.1 Sphingobacteriales bacterium
AATTTTAAGATCATGAAGAGGACCACAAATATCCTGTTTTAATAGGCAAGAGTATCCTGCTTTGAATAAAAAGTGTCTATAGCATTTTTGGGGAGATATGCCGTCCGTAAAATGAGCTTACCCCCTGTTATGGCATTCTTTAATATAGTAGTATCTTTCAGCCTGCTTGTGAAAATTTTAAGTGAATCTCCGGCAATCCCTTTATAAGCCACCTCTGTACCAACCATAGCGGAAGTAGTATCGGTTTCAGAGTACCAGATAACTGCTGGAGACCCCAAAACAGTAATCCTGCTCTTCAGAACCCTGTTAGCTAATCCCTTTTCATAATTCGGACCTAATATTTGCCCAGTCTTCTCCGACATAACCGATCTGTTTCCCTTATCATCAAAAGTGATCAGTTCAAAAGTATATACCCCTTCAGGAATAGAAGACAGGGAAAGTATTTTCCGTTTGGCTATTTCATCTCCTGACACTACAGCATCTAAAGAATCGCGACGGCTATTCCAGTAAAGACGAATCTTCACCACACGTGGATCTGTACTCATCAAAGCATTAATCTGCGCCCGGTTATAGCCAGGCATAATAATAATTGAATCGGGCCTGCCCGGATAAACGGCCTCCGCCTTATCAAGATACGCGCTGTAATCGCCATCATTTGGCAGGCATGCAGGGAATGCCAGCAACAGAGCAAACAGGCCAAATAAAAGATTAATTATATTTCTTTTCATTATTGATAATTCATTAATTACTTAATTACCTGAAACTATTCTTCGACAGAACCGAAGAAAGTAAATTCTGCAAATGCAATGTAGGTTACATTACCCCAGTTGGCCAGAGTTCTCCATCGCCAGTACCTGTAAGCCTGAACATTCCCTTCAATTTCAAATTCCTCTCCGTTTTTAGCCTGGGCAATATCATCGTTATTCACCTGGCCCAACGGCAGGCCTGAAGGTTTAGTAGCATAAAATGTTCCTATGCGAGTCCAACTGGGGTCAAAAGAGCCATCTGAGTCAGGACTATTGCTACCCCACAATTCCCACACCGAGGGTTGCCCTCCCGCATATACATTCTTATCACTGGGAGGAATATCCGGATACAAAATAAACCGGCTCAGCCTTGCTTTTATCCCCATATCCCAGGTAAAATACTGGGGAATAACCGTTGATGGCTTGGTTTGAAAGATGGTGCCGTTCTGACTATGTAATCCATCCCATAGAACCGGAAGATTTCTTGCTCTTCCCTGTCCTGTATGATAATCCCAGGTATCGCCGGGCAATCTTACCTCCCTGAACAAAGCCTTATTAAACTGGCTCTCAAAATAAGGCGTAAGAGACCTGATAATAGTATCTGATTTATTATTCCAACGGTCCTGAACATATATTCCGAAGGTATATTCAACTGAATCCAATCCCCTGACCCTTATTCTGCCCTGCTTTGCTTTAGTATAAGCGGCCTGGATCTCCTTCCATTTATTCTGCTCATCCCTGATCAGTATTTTAATCACTACGTTACCTTCAGTACTGTTGACAAAGTCGACATTAATCCCGCCAAAAGTTGCATAAAAATTGTTGTCATTATCAATACTTTGCGCTACAAGTAAATGAGAGGGAGTTCCGGCAGTTACCCTGACTATAACCGGGGAAGATTCTACTTCTCCCACTGCAACAGCCGTAAGCTTCACATCATATTCGCCTGCCTGGCCAAAACCATCAACTGTTAAAGTATTTTTATAAACAGTGGATTTTGATTCTCTTACCGTGCCATTATCTAATGTATAAGTAGCTTTTACATAACGGAGGTCGCGCCCTTCGGGAACATCATAGGTGATTACAGCTCCACCAGGGATTGGTTGGGAACTGAAATTCCGAACGACGCCGGGAGCTTCACCCCTTCTTATAGCTTCTGGCTCTAATGCATCCTTGCAGGCGAACAAGGCCAATAACAAAACGATCAGCCCTGCCTCTTGTATTTTTAATATTACTTTCATAATTATTGATTTAATATTTTTGTTACCAGCCGGGATTTTGAGTTAATTTAGAATTACGACGGAGTTCTGTGATGCTCAAAGGCCAGAAATAATCCTTCTGCGCAAACGTCCGGCTATAAAGGCTTATCGGACGATAAAACAGTTGGGCCTCTTTTTCCTGTATGCCCCATCCCTGTATATTGGTATTCAGATCCTGTGTTGCTGTTTTCCAGCGCCGCAGGTCCCAGAACCGCTTGCCTTCAAACATCAGCTCTATCGACCGTTCCCGGCGGATGACTTCTCTCAGGCCATTTTTTGTGCCAGGCTTACCAGGATCTCTGGCATAGTTCCTCCATGAATCTGCAACACCAGTCAATCCACTCCGGGCTCTCACCTTATCTATAGCATTATATACTTCATCCGAGGGGCCATAAGCTTCGTTCTGAGCCTCTGCATAGAGGAGATACAAATCGGCCAGCCGCATGATCGGATAAGGATATTCATAAACGGTATACGAATCCGACGCACCAACAACATTCCTGTAACTAACCAGTTTCTTGGGAGTATATCCGGTAATCGAGTAATAGGCAATACTGATAGGTGCTGCATTCCCGCCTGGGCGATACACCGTATTAAATGCATTTGCATCACTCGTATGGCTGCTCATAAAATATCTTCCGCCATCAAATGATAAGGAAGCGTAAAAACGGTCCTCTCTGTCGAAATGCATACCGACAGTAGTATGGCCGGGGATTAAATTATACATATAAGGGGAGGTCCCGGTTGGTACAGTTCGTAAATTAAAACGTGCACCATAATCATACGTAAGATCTTCTTCTATCGGTACTCCATTCTTACTGTAATATAGCAAAGCGACATTCAATGTGGGAGACAAATACCCGGTCAGTGTCTTATTATCAACATAAGCGGGATCATAGCTTCTAACGGTAGCCGCCGCCTGAAAACCCTGCGTGGCCCTGGAAACGTTATTTATCCAGATCTGCTCCGGATTATTATCTCTCTCTGCCAGGGCTTCCCTGTAACTCATTTGATTAATAGTACTTGCCTGTGGCGGGGTTGAAAGGTTTAATGTAGGTTTCCATTTAAATAAAGTACGGCCATTAGCTTCTGCAAATTCAACAGCTACCTTGCCTGCTTCTGCTGCCTCCGCCCATTTTTCGGGACTAAAAACAGGATTGAAAAACGGCTGGTTCTTTGAGTTGACAAAACCAGGGTAGTCTGCATTACCATTGAAAAGAGGACTGGCGGCCGTAACCAGCATTTCAGCTTTCATAGCATAAGCTACCAGCTTACTGATACGCCCGTTTTCCTGTGCCGTTGCGGTAATGTCATCGGGAAGATTCGTAATAGCGCTATCTACCAGATTAATTATATAAGTCATACATTCATCTACCGGCTTCCTTTCGTACTGGGTTTCCTCAGGATCCGAGAAGACCGGAACTTCCTCATCCATTATATGAATGGGCCCGTACATTCTAAGCAAAAAATAATGGTAATAGGCTTTTAAGAACAAGACCTCTGCCCGCCATCTCTCTTTCTCCAGATCGTCCATATCCGGTACTTTATAAACGTTGGCAAGAAAGATGTTACAATCGCGTATTCCCCTCCAAAGATTTTTTGCCTGATTACTCCCTTCCCAGTAATTATTCAAAGGAGAATTTACATTTTGGTTTCCACGGGCAATGTACCAGTTTCCGTAGCTTCCTTCCGGAAAATTGGCGGTTGAATTAAGCCAAAGCTCATCACCCGCAAACAGCGCCGGATTCGACTGAAGATCAAAGCCTCCGGGGAGATAACTGTAACAAGTAAATAAATACCGCTCAGCAATTGTCCTTGCTGCAAAAGCGTTATCCAGTTCAGGAACATTATCCGGCACAATATCCATGTACTTATTACATGAATAAAAGCAAATACATCCCAAGATCATCATTATGGCTATTATTCTTTTCATTATTGTTAAATTTAAAGGGTTAGAAAAACGCCGAGATTAAATACCTTTTGCAGTGGATAAGCAAGACCATTTCCTCCCATCTCAGGATCCCATAATTCAAATGAACTAAGCTTAAACAGGTTAGTAGCGCTTGCATAAATCCTCAGTCTTTCGATATGAAGCCGTCGTGTAAGCTGCTGATTCAGGGTATATCCCAGTTCTACCTGTTTAAGCCGCAGGAATGCGCCATTTCTCATCCAGTACGTACTTGCCTGCGTGTTATTATTAAGAGCCGACGGACTCAAACGGGGCCAAAAGGCATAAGCGTCCTGATGCTCCTCGCTCCAATGGCTATCGGCAATCTCCTTCAGCACCGCTTTCGGGCCTGTAGTTGATCCGAAAGGAGCAATTCCCTGGGTATCATCTGATGGTTGAGATGATATTGGCGAGATAAACAAAGACGTACCGGCAACCCCTGAAAAGAAAAATGAAAAATCGATATTTTTATATCCTGTAGACAGCCCAAATCCATAGTTGATAAGAGGCGTTGTGGGATACCCGATAGGAACCTGATCATCCGAATTAATCACCCCATCATTATTAACGTCCAGGTATTTAATATCACCTCCCATCACACTGCCGAATGTCTGACCGGGACTATTGAAAACCTCCTGATCATCAGTAAACAAACGCTCGGCAATATAACCACGTTTTTGGCTGGCTGACAGCCCGATACGGCTGAGATAGGGATACTCATAATAAGGTTCTTCATATTGTTTATATTTTCCCCCGGCATACGTAAATGTACCTCTTCCCTGAAACCACAAGTCTCTGTTTACTGAGTGGTCATACGTAGCTTCCATATCGATCCCTGTACTTTGATATTTACCCATATTCACTAAAGGTGTCTGTGCAAGTCCCAATGATGCCGGCAGCGCCGCCCGTGATTGTACAATATCACTCCGGTCTTGTCTGTATATATCTGTTGTCAGGTTAAATGCATTATTGAAGAGACCGAGGTCGATACCGAGATTAGTCTGTCGTGATTTCTCCCATCTTACAGTTGGATTGGCATATCTGTTCGTTGAAATACCATTACGATTATACAGGTTTCCGATGGTTCCGAACGAAAACCCCCGGTCAGGGTTACTAAGATTTATATCGGAAAGGTAGAAAAAACGTACATCTGAAATTGCATCGTTACCTACCAATCCATGTGTCAGCCGGAACCTAAGAGTACTGATCACATCCTTAACCGGTTCCATAAATTTCTCATTATTAACAGTCCATGCTATCCCTACAGAGGGAAAGAATCCCCAGCGATAGTTATCATCGAACCGCTCTGATCCGTTATACCCAAATGCAAATTGAAAATGGTATCTGCTGTCGTATGCATAGGTAAAACTTCCGGAAAAGCTTACGTTTCTGAAAGGGAGAGTATTCAGCAAAGTAAAATCTTCACCATTTGGCTGGCTTATATTGCTTCGCATTGTGGCGATGGCCATTCCGCTCACTGTGTGCTTATCATTAAAAGTCCGGTTGTAAGAAAAAGCATTTTCCATATAGAACAGGGCGGAAAGCCCCCTGCCTTCAGATGAAAAATTTAACTCCTCACTTCCTCCGGTTGGATTAAGACTGACATAAGTGTACTCTCCCGTTTCAGGGTCAAGAGTTCCTGGAGTATAATAATAAGGACTATACTGCCTGACAATCCTGTATTCAGAGGTTCGGGTAAGATTTGCAAGTGAACGAAAATTAAGGCCCTCTGTGAGAATGCCCGACAGGTCTTGCTTAAACTCCAGCTGCACCTGCATATTATTTGAATTCCGCTCCTGGTACCCCCGGACTACTTCTGCGTAGGGATTTCTGTAATTACCGGTATTATAATTTCCAAACATCGGATGCTTAATGTAAGACTGTCCGGGCCCTGGTTGATATATTGGTTGGAATAGCACCGGGTTCGCGCTGATTGCATAGGCATACGCCTGGCTCCCTGTGATAGGAGGGCCGCTGTAAGTCTGAAAATTTCCGATTGTCCTTACCATAAGCTGGGTTGATTTGGTAAGATTAAAATTGATATTACTCCTTAGATTATAGGTCTTATAATCTACATTGTTATTGAAATTGTTGATGGGGTTAACTTTAAGCAATCCGTTATCCTGCGTTAAACTTCCGCTTACTGCATAGGTAGCCAGATTGCTCCCGCCCGAAACGCTTAAACTATAGTTTTGAGTAGTAGTGTAATCCTTTGTAAGCATCCCCAGCCAATCGACAGCCGGATACATAATCGGATCGGCGCCTGCTTCGGTCATCGCTATTTTCTCATCCGGATAAGGGGTTATTGCAAGCGGATCGCGGGTAAGAAGGGCTTCATTATTCAACTTCATAAATGAAACGGGATCGGCAATCTCAAGCTTTTGTGTCGCTGATGAAAGACGCTGTTCAGCCCTGAAGCTAATCTTTGCAGGCCCCTGCACTCCTATTTTAGTGGTTACTACGATCACTCCATTGGCTCCTCTGGATCCGTAAACGGCTGATGATGTTGCATCTTTGAGAATACTGAAACTTGCAATATCATCCGGCGGTATACGGGCAAGCTGATCCTGTGTTACTTCCATATTATCTATCAGGATCAGAGGCTTCTGATTTACCCCAAAAGTACCCAGACCACGGATAAAGAAGTCGGCATTATCCATTCCCGGTTCGCCGCTTCGCTGAAAAGCGATCAGACCGGCTACCCTGCCCTGTAATGCAGTAGTAAGGTTACTTCCTGGAACTTTAAGATCTTTGGGAGAAACACTTGTTACCGCTCCAATCAGATCACTTTTCTTCTGCCGGTTACTAAAAGCTGTTACCACTACTTCTTCCAGTGATTGGTCGGCATCCTGCATGGTAACATTTATTACTGTTTTATCTCCTGCAGGTATTTCCTGGGTTTTAAAACTTACCATAGAGAATACCAGCACAGAATTTTCAGGAATGCTCAATATAAACCTTCCGTTCAGATCAGTAGCTGTGCCGATATTGGATTTGCCTTTTACCGAAACAGAAACACCTGGTAAAATCTCGCCTTTTGAATCTCCGACAATACCGGAGATCATTCTGTTTGGGGCAGGGGTATTTTTGCTGATTATTTTTTCGGCTTGTTTTATAATAATAACTTTATCTTCAATTGTCCAGCTTAAGCCTTGTTGATCAAAAAAACGGTTTAACACTTCCTGAATTGAAGCCTGCTTAAAGTCGACATCCATAACCGGTGCCTTTCTCAGCAGATTTCCATCACAAACCACCTGATAACCGGTTTGCCTGGTAATTTCAGAAAATACTGCCTTTGCAGAAGACCCCTTTTGTGAAAAGGTAATCTTCTGGGCAAGACCGGTTGCACTTACCTGTAGCAGTATTATGGTCATTATGAGCACAATCAATTTCATAATACGCAATATTTGGTTAGTTCCGTAAGCGGAGAGCTTAGGTTTAAAAAGATCGTAAAAAAACATAAATTTGGATCGTTGGGTTTACTTATTGATTTGTATGCACTTATTATGGTAATCCAATTTTACCAGGGGTGTTAGCGCACTCCTGGTATTCTTACCTTCAGCGTAAAATTATTTCATAACGATTATTTGCCTCCCTTCTATTTTAAAGTGAACATTTCCTGTTAATTCCAATATTCTGAGGACCCTTGATATATTACTAAATCTCGGAACAGCTCCCCATACCGTTTTGCCCTTAAGGTCATCTTTATATACTATATCCACATCATACCAACGCGAAACCTGTCGCATGATAGTTTCAATCGGCTCATCTTCAAAGAAAAATTGATTATCCCTCCAGGCCATCTCAGCTTTCAGATCTGCATTAACTACTTTGATATTATTACGGGAGGAAAAGATTTGCGACTGCTGACCCGGCTTCAATATCACTTCCTCAGAAGTATTACGGCTTACCCTTACGCTACCTTCAAGGAGTGTAGTCTTTATAAGAGGCTCATCCGCATACCCATTGATATTAAAGTGTGTTCCCAGCACCTCCACCATCTGCCCCCGGGTATTAACAATAAAGGGAACTCTTTCCCTGTCACTCCCATTTATTCCGCCACTTTCAGCTTTCAGTTTCTTTGCTACTTCAAAATATGCCTCTCCCGTCAGGATTACTTTGCGTTCATTCGCTTTGAATTTGACAGGATAGCTTACAGAGGATGAAGCATTAAGCCATATCTTAGTGCCGTCTGGAAGAACCACATTGTATTGCCCGCCCCGGGGAGTCGAAATGGTGTTCAGGGAAGATTCCGATCCTGTACCCTCTTCTGCTGATGATTCTTCCGTGGGGATTATTGTATAAGAGAGCTGACCATCAGCAGTCTTCGTAACCGAGATACCTGACTGTTTAGCAAGAGTTCCGTTTGCAGCATCAGTTAAAGATATTTTAGATCC
>JAATFW010000006.1 GCA_015654985.1 Sphingobacteriales bacterium
CGCTCCTTATGAAGATAGAAGGAAAGCGCTCCTTCTTCCAGTTGTTCTGCAAAATGGGGATGCTGACGGGTAAGCAGGGCAGCAAATTCTGTTTCTGCGCCGGCATTACGCTTTACAATAAATTCATTTCCTTTCTCATCAATAGCAGATACAAGCCGCTTTGTAAGAATGGAGACTTCTGCATCTCCATATTTCATAACAGGATCAAGCTCTACATAACTGCCGGAACCGGATAAATAGATCATCTTTTCGGGCAGGTTGTTAAAGCCATTCTTTTCTATCTGCTCCTGCGTAGCTTCTTCTATATAAGAGTAGGAAATCCGGATCTGATCCTCCAGTTTTGACAGGATCCTGCTTTTAAATATCCGGAATTTGGAATGATGGATCAGCAGACTTCCCGATCTGTTCTTAAAGAATCCGATGATACCAAGGATGTTAAAATTATCAATGAGATATAAGGTACCGCCGCTAAAAATAAAATAAGTAAATGCCAGGGTTAAATCGCCCGGGTTATATTGCTGTCCCCTGATATCCAGATGACCGCTCACTGTGTAGAACTCTCCCTTTTTATCTATATGCAACGACACCTTGCTTCCGGAAAGCTGAAGTCCAACAGGGTGTATGGATGCAGAATTTATGTTATCAGAAACTTCACTGTCGTGATAAAAAAAGCTAAACCCCAATGGATTCCTGATGATCATCTTCAGATTTTCTATATCTGCTGCTGATTTGCGGAAGTCTGTTTTATCCTGAAAACGCCTGATCGCAGTATAAAATTTAAATTGGTCCTGGTTCAGGGCCTTCCAGATCAGGCCGGGAAGGTTAACAGGTTTCAGAGGGTTTTTAATTTTGCCCTCTTTTGTGGTTGGCGCCTGGTAAAGATCGATCAGTAAGTGCCTGTAATACTTATGCTGCCTGAGCACAATACAGGTGACCGAATCCTCCGGCACGGACAGAGATTGCGGAAAAGAGGGCTTAGTTTCCGGGAGGAGCTGTTCTTCAAAGGATGTCAGGCTTTCATTTGTTACGGGCAAAAGCCCGGGCAGCCCGGGCTTGATCACGATCTTTTTATTATTGTATTCAAGTCCGAAAAAAGCGTCGAGGTCCTCTTCATTTTCCAGTCCGTAGTCCGCCGCAAACTTTCTGAATCTTTCATGCCGTAATTTCCTGTCGAAGAAGATCCGCAGCTCGTCCCTCATCACAAGGTTATACAATACCCGGGCCTGGTGCCGGCATAATTTTGCTGAAGGATTATTACAGATGCAGCTCAGGGTAAGAGTGTTGTCATTCAGACCGGCCTCAACGCTTTGGCAGCTTTCAGAGGCAGTTACAAATAACCCGTAATTAACCTGTATCTTTTCGGGGGAGATAGTCAGAAAGCTTTTTGCATCATAATCAACAGATTCCGTGGTGTTTTTAAATACCAGGGTAGCCGTCAGGTCCAAACCGTCAAAATTTTTAAAAGCAAACCTATGCTTCTGAAAGTTGCCGGTTACAGATCCTGTATCCATATTTGGTATCCGCTAATTCTTTTCTCTTAAAAGCTATTTACGATACTGTTGTGCAGCGTTCCTGCACTCCAGTACCCGCTGGCAATAATTCTCCTGATAGTATATAAAGGATCGGTATCATCCCTTTTGGTAGCCAAAATAAAAGCGGCTTTAAAACCTCTCTTTTTAAGTTCGGGAATTGCTTCCTTGTTCCATAATCCAAAAGGATAGGCAAAATATTCAATCTTTTTCCCTGTTATTTCTTCAAGTGTTTTAGTCGGCTTCTCAATCTGGGTCACCCAATCAGCGCCCTGATACTTTTTGACATTATGATGGTCCCAGGTATGACTTTCTACAACATTCCCTTGATCAGACAATTGCTTTACCTGGTCCCTGCTCATATAGTTTGGCCGGCCTAACGAAACTGTCATTACAAAATAAACTCCTTTAAAGCCATATTTCTTCAGTTCCGGATTGGCGATAGTAAACTGGTTCTGTTCGGTATCGTCAAATGTGATCATTACCGGTTTTGGAGGCAGCGGGTCTCCATATACGAGATAATTATACAACTGATCAGGAAGAACCGAATGGTATCCGCTATCGGCGAGCATCTTAATATGTTCCTTAAAGGTATTAACGGGAATAATATAGTCCTTAGAGGTTTTTGAATCGGTCGCCTTCCAGTCCCTGATCTGATGATAACAAAGAACCGGCACTTGCTTACGGCTTAATATTGCGGCTGCATCTGCGGGTTTCCGTTCTTTGTTAGCTGAGGCGGTTTTTGTAGTTTCATGACTGTCCACCGCTGCAGAATCATTATTATTTGAAGTATCCCTGGTTAGATTTCGCTGGCAGGAGATCAAAAAGAAAATAAAAAAAGGTAAAAGTATTGTACCTGTGATGTTCTTTAACATTATCAATTCAGTAAGGTCACAAAATAAATGAAAGCAATCGCCTTATACAAGGTTTAAGAAAGAATTAATTAAAAGGAAGATATATACTTTTCTGCAACAATAAATTTTATGCTGATAGATGGTCTTATTTTCAGCACGCTCTGGTTCAATCTTGTGTAAAGAGTTTACAGAACTTAACGGAAGAGAGATCTGGTTTAACAGCAGGACGGCGCATGGTACAACGTTTCACTTTACATTTCAGGCAGAATATTATTCAGCTAATTTAACTTCTCATTTATTAATCAGTTTAATAAAACAAGCTTCATGAGCCTGTTTTATTAAACTAACGCCGTTTTTCATAGGTAGAGCAGGCCGACGTAAGTTTTCAACAAGAACGGGTATCAAAAGTTTAGGGAATTAAATATTCAAGTATTAATCCCTTAAGTACAGTATAAATACTTACACTTGCTTTTTTAGCTTCCGGCTTCGCGGATAGCCTGTTCTTCCTTCAGTTGGGTGATATGGTTCTTGTCTCCGAAGTCTTCAGTCTTTCCGGCAAAATAATCCAGTATCCCTGTAATAGTATCAAGGTTATCAGAAGTACGCTGATGAACATCAGGAAGGTCTTTTTCCAGCCTGCTGTCGCCAAGTTCAATATTATCTACTTCAATTTTACCGATCTTTTGAATAACGGCCTGCTGGCTATTCCTCAGGTCTTCAAATTCTCTGACGATTTTTTCCATCAGGTCATGTTTCTTTATCTTATCCATAATTATTTCGGTTTTATAGATTATATATATCAACAACCCTGCCTCAAATTAAATGAGGTCTCCAGAAAATATATTTTCGTTCAGCACTATCTTAAATCAGCCAATGATCATACACTGTGTTTATTGCAAAGTGCCTGCTGCTAACGACCTCCGGCAACGGCTCATACCGTTCGTGTGATGAAAATACATACTTAATTAAGCATCTGAAAAATGACCGGCAGATATTTTCTTACGAACATCTGTATGGTTAAATGGGAGACAAAACCGTACCTTTCAGTAGACAGAGTGACCTGCCTGTTATGTACATTACTTCTTACAACAGTAATATACCTTCCACAATATTCAGTGTTTACAGGAATTATTCACCTGCCGGTTGAATATCACCTGAAACAGGTTGAAATTTTGCCGTAAAATGCCTTAAATAAGGCGATTCATAGGTAATATCCAATCCTTTTACCTGGTGACGGTGCTTAAAAACTTCGGTAATAACTTCAGCAAGGTAATCCATATGGCTTTGGGTGTATGTACGGCGCGGCAGGGCCAGCCTTACCAATTCATTTACCGCTGGTATCAGCGAACCATCGGCAGCATATTTGCCGAACATTACAGAGCCGATTTCTACCCCCCTGATGCCTCCTTCAAGGTACAGGGCGCAGCAAAGGGCCTGGCCTGGATATTGCTCAACAGGAATATGCGGCAGAAAAGCCCTGGCATCCAAATAAATAGCGTGTCCTCCTGTGGGTTTTAAATAAGGTATATTTTCTTTATCTAACTGCTCGCCAATATATTCAATACTACGAATACGGTATTTTAAATAGTCTTCATGTACTATTTCTTCAAGCCCTGTAGCAATGGCTTCCAGATCACGTCCGGCCAGGCCCCCGTATGTAGGAAACCCTTCAGTAATGATCAAAAGGTTACGGCATTCCTCCGCAAGTTTTTCATCGTGAACTGCCAGAAATCCTCCAATATTTGCCATGGCGTCTTTCTTAGCGCTCATAGTACATCCGTCAGCGTACGAAAATAGCTCCTGTGCAATTTCAAGAACCGATTTATCCTGATATCCTTCTTCACGCAGCTTAACGAAATAGCTGTTTTCGGCGAACCTGCAGGCATCAATAAAAAATGGGATTTGACAGGCTGCACAAATTTGTTTTGCCTGCCTGATATTGGCCATACTCACCGGCTGCCCGCCACCCGAATTATTGGTTACTGTAATTATTACAAGGGCGATATTTTCGGCGCCCTTGTCGTTAATACATTTTTCAAGGGCGATAAGGTCGATATTACCTTTAAAGGGCGCTACCAAAGCAGGCTGTTTCCCTTCTTCGCATAAAAGGTCAATTCCCTGGGCGCCGGAAAATTCAACATTGGCACGTGTAGTGTCAAACAGGGTATTACTTAACACATATTTACCTTTACCGCCTTTAACGGTAAAAAGGATTTTTTCGGCAGCTCTTCCCTGGTGTACGGGGATGATGCAGGGCATGGCAGTGAGGTTGCTGATGACCGATTCAAAACGGTAAAAACTTTCACTGCCGGCATAACTCTCGTCGCCTCTCATAATTCCGGCCCATTGGTTACTGCTCATGGCCCCGGTTCCACTATCCGTTAACAGGTCGATGATCACGTCTTTAGCCTTCAGAAGGAATGGATTAAAGCTCGCGTCTTTAAGAAGTTGTACGCGCTCAGAAAATGAGGTAAAATGGATCGGCTCAACCGATTTTATCCGAAATGGTTCGATAACTGTTTTCATTGAAAAATATAATAAAAAAGGATTTTTGATAAACTAAAACCTGGGAAGGCAGTTTACCGTCAGGATGGTCTTTTTATTATATTCTTCCAACTGGAGATCACGCGGCAAAAGTATAAGTTTTTATTTATAGTTATCAATAAATCTACATCTATTGATGCCATGCCGACAGGCCGGTTACTGCCCTTTATCCCGGGCAGCAATATGCTTAAAATTCTAAGTGGCTATTATCCCGGTAAACCCATAACCATAAATTTAACATTCCATAGCTGTATGTAATCACCTTCGGGTAGTTGTAATGATTAAATGGAAAGAGCTTCCCTTTGTAATGTTGCCATGCAAGGAAAGCTCATATCTTTACCAGAGTGCAGGTTCAGGCAAACTGGTTCCAGATCCCTCAGGCGGGCCTTTTATTGCAACAAATGCAATGGCTTCGGTACTGGAATAGTCGTCACGGGAGAGAAGTCCATCCCTTTTATTGCAGCAGGAGTAATAGCTTCTGCTGATTCTCAGCCCCTATTCCCTTTAAATCCTTAATGATGCCGGGAATCTTCTTATAGTCTGAATTAAACTGGTTGATTAACTGGTAAAACTTTTGCGGAAAATATTCAAGCGACCGGTTTGTTTCCTCTGCATTCCCCAGTATTTCAGGAAGATATATTCCGTTATCCATAGTTTTCAGCTCGGATGTAAGTCGTGTCAGTTTTTTAAATTTTTCTGAAAGGCCATTATTGACGTCCACCTGGTTAGCGGTATCATAAATAATTTTCACCTGTTGCTTCTTCCGGCAGTCTGCCCGGGGTACAGTGATATTCAGGCAAAGCTGCCTGCCTGTATAATTCCAGCCTGCGCTTTCCAGCGTTTCGGAAAAAGCAACTGATTTACCGTTTACCAAAACCTTCTGCGGCATCTCTGATCCGTATAACTTTAAAACATATTTCCTGCTACCCGGCATATCCGTATAACTTCCGGTACTTCCGCCAATATTTACTGTAAATTCCCTGCCATTTGTCAGTGTCGAAAACAATGTTTTTGCATACTGCTGCCTATACGTTTTATCGTTACCATTGTCTTCGCTTAATGTAAACGTACCGTTACCGCCTGGAAAAACGGCCAGCGTTATGCTTTCGGGATTGGCATCTAAATTCTGCACTTCCTCTCCATACATCGGGATCACCGACCCGGCTTTAATATATATAGGATATTCATCTATCGAGAATGACCTTTCCAATGTCTGCCCCCCCTTCAGCATAGTACCAGTGTGCCATTCAAACCAGTCGTTACCTTCGGGCAGCCATACTTTAACCTTTGAATATTCATCTACCGAAGGAGCAGCGACAGGCGAAACCAAAAGATTGTCACCGAACATATATTGCCGGCTAAAGCTATAGGCTTCAGCCGCTTTTGGATAATCATAATACATCGGACGGCAAAGGCCAATTGCAGTATCATAGGTTTTCCTGGCCATAGTATATATGTAAGGTACGAGTGTATACCGTAACCTTATTGCTTCATACTGTGCCTGTGAGTATTTTCCACTAAAATTCCATATCTCTTTCTGAATTTTGCCATTTTTAGTCGAGTGGGTTCTCATAACCGGGCTCAAAGCACCATATTGAAGCCAGCGGGTGTATAATTCGGGGTCTACCGACTGATCTCCCCCTTTAAGCTGATGCCCTCCAATATCGTGGCTCCAGTAATCGTATAAAACATTAGAAGCAGTATTGGTAAAATAAGGCTGGTATTCAAGCGAGTTCCACGAAATAAATGTATCGCCTGAAAACCCTATCTGATACCGGTGATTGCCCAGTCCTCCCCATCGGTGATATAACATCGGACGGGTTTCACGATGACGGTCCATATCAGTATAAAAAGCATAATTCAGCCACCACGTATTACTAAGGCTGCTAATCTTCTTATCATTTGGCCATTGCTGCCAGTCTAACCACCAGAAATCAATTCCCTGCTTTTCCATAGGCCTTAGAATAACGTTGAACAAATTTGTCATGAATTGTTTATCTGAAGCAACAAAGGGAATAGCCTTTCTTCCGGTTGTATCGAATTTCATATTCAGGGCAAACTGATTATAAGCATCCTCGTATCCAGCTACGCCATCTGCCGGGTGTAAATTCAAAGTGGTTTTTAAGTGATTCCTGTTTGTCCAGCTTAAAAACCTGTCCGGATCGGGAAACAGACTTTTATTCCAGGTCCATCCGGTCCAGCCCTGTTTATGCCAGTCCATATCGATCACCAGAACATCAACAGGAATATTAAAACGTTTGAAATTTGATTCAAGATCTCTTAATTCGTTATCCGAATAACTCCAGTACCTTGACCACCAATAGCCAAAAGCATACCGGGGTATCAGAGGAACTTTCCCCGAGATCTGCGAAAAATCGTATAACGCTGATTTGAAATCGGTGCCATAACCAAGGAAATACCAATCCGTCCCTGTATTACCGGCAGCATAAACCCATGGCCAGTCGCTGTTATCAAGCCGCAGACCGGATGAATCATCCAGAAAATACCACCCGTCTCTCGAAAGGATCCCATCTTCAAGCTCAAGCTTTTTACCAGTATGCAGATTGATTTCACCGTCGTAGTTGTCCAGTGTCCTGGAAGTCCCTTTCAGATTATATCTCTGCTTTTTACCGGGCCACCAGTTAACCGTATCGGCATTTAACAGCTTTATTTTTAAATTATCCTGGCTGAAAGGCCCTGAATTCAGCTTATAGGTCATTTCCAGTTCACTGGTTTTAATAATTAACCATCCGTTCTCTTTTTTTGAAGAATAAACGGGAACAGGCAGGTTCCGGTTCACCACTACAAAAGAGGCATGATCATCAAAAGACTTGCCGCTATTCCATTCCATTCTGATGAGTCGCGGAGTGAGAATAGTAAAACGGGCATTATCTGCTTCTATTACAGCTTTTTTATCGGCCTGTAAGGTGGAACTATCCTGTGCCTGTACCGGCTGCAGGAACAGA
Source organism: Sphingobacteriales bacterium (assembly GCA_015654985.1). GTDB lineage: Bacteria > Bacteroidota > Bacteroidia > Sphingobacteriales > Sphingobacteriaceae > Arcticibacter. Next base: position 7,894 of record JAATFW010000006.1, read on the forward strand.
AGGAAAATCAGACTACTGAGTAGAATAATTTTTAAATGTGCTTTGTGAAAAGAAATAGAATTCATATCTGGTTTTTTGTGTGTGTCATATATTCGGGCAGCCATGATTTCTTTCAATCATGATTCCGTTTTTAATCAATTTTCCCGTGCCATAGAGATAAGATAACGCCTCCCGTTCCTGGTGAATCTATAGCTTGCATAACTGCTGTTGCATCCTGAAAAATTATTAGTGTCGCTAATATAAGAAACTTTGTAAAAACGATATAGCAATGTTATCAACTACATTATTCAGCAGCCCTCATGCTCTTTCTATTCTCCTGACGGTACCCGGATATTTCGTCCGATTTTCACCGGTATATCGTAGTAATAGGTTCCTTTACTTTCGGTAATCCAGGGATCTGCGCCATTCAATAACGGATTTGTGAAAGTCGCTATTTGGGTAGTATCCGGTGTATCCGGAATTTGCGGACCGTTATTATCAGTTTTCTTGCTGCAGCTAAGCTGCAGCAAGATTAGAAAACTGTAAACAATGTGGTTATACTTCATTTTACTGATATCTACCAGCCATAATTTTGAACAAGATTAGGATCTTTATCAATTTCTGATTGAGGGATTGGCATTAAATAATGTTTGGCTGTAAATACCCTGTTTTGAATCACTACGGGTTTGTAAAAGACAGCAACGCCTGCTTCTTCGCTGTTTACATCCTGTACTCCGCTGGCAGCTAATTCTGCAGCCGACGGCTTCGCATTCAGAACGTGAACATCTCCGTTATCAACGGCAGCGGCAATCATCCATCTCCTGACATCCCAGACCCGGTGAGCTTCAAATGCAAATTCGATCCGGTTTTCGTTCTGGATCCGTTTTCTCATTCCGTCTTTTGATTGGTCAGCAGGGAGGATCGGCAGGGCGGGCATTTTAACCCGGTCTCTCACTCTATTGATATATTCATATACCCGTGCATCGGGTGCGTCCTGGTATTCGTTCATTGCTTCTGCGTAGATCAAATACATTTCGGCCAGCCTGTAAATGGGCCAGTTTCTTTTAGCTGTTCCGGTATTAGCGTTCCTGTCGTAATCTGGTGAAAGGAACTTTCTGATGTTATAGCCCCAGGGATTAGTTCCGCTTTTGCCGTTGGCCCATCCGTCCGTTTTGCCATTGCCATCTCCCCAGAATGCAAGTTTAACCGGGCGCTTTGTTGCATCATAGCGCCATACGTCATATTGAAAGAAGATACTTGCATAGAACCTTGGATCCCTGTCTTTGTACATATTGGATATATTGGAGACATCCTGCCACTTTAGTCCGTCCCAAAGCTGTCCGCTCCAGGATCCTGTGCTCTGGTAATTTGATCCCGGCTCATCTATAGGGTAGCCGTTGTTCATTTCATAGGCATTTATCAGTTCCTGAAGGGGAGTAAACTGCCCGTTTCCTTTGAAAGGAGGACCGTTTGGAAGCCAGTTTGCATCCAAACCAGTATCATTGCCCTTTATCCGCTGAAAGATTGATTCTGTGTAATCACGTGAATAGAATTGAGCCGCATAATTCTGTACCGGATTGCCCGGAAAAGGCGAATAGAGAGAATAGGTGCCCAGGTTAATTACGTCCATAGCAGCATCTGCCGCTTTTTTCCACTTTTCTTTGTCGTAAGACTGGGAGAAGAGAGGTTTTCCGTCCTTGTTGGTAATACTCGTATATAGAGTATTTCCGTTAAATAAGGGACTTGCCGCGTAGGCCAGCGTTCTGGCTTTCAGCGCTAATGCTGCCCCTTTGGTAACGCGGCCAACCTGTGCCGACTCCTGTACCGGAGGCAGGGACTGGGCAATGTCATTGCACTCAGAGACAATGAAATCTACTATTTCGTCAGTCGAATTTCTTTCAATGTTGCTGCTGGCAGCCTCATTGAGGTCAATACTAGCAGCCGAGGTGAGAAGAGGAACGGCACCATACCTTTTGAATAACTCAAAATAGAACATTGCCCGCAGAAACCTTGCCTCTGCTTTATAGCGCGGAACCCATGTCTGATAGTATTCACTGCGGTCCAACGGAATGGGGACGCTTTCAATCCTGTCGATAAAGAGATTAGCTCTCCTGATGTCCTGATACCTCCCGGCCCAGTTTCCCAGGGGGTTATCTGTGGTACTCCATGTTCCCAGATTAAATTTATAAGAGTCAAGTGCCCCGCCATTATCCGTCCAGTGATGATAACTTTCATCAGTGTATGCAGTGATTGTACTTCCCGTTTCATCCGGTATTGCATTATAAAGACGGGCTAAAGCTTGTTCTGCCAGATTAATATTATTAAAGACATCGTCGTCTGTAACATACTCATCAGGAACAACATCGAGATATTTGTTGCACGATATGGTCGCTAATAAGAAGACCGACAACAGAAGTAGAGATATCTTTTTCATTTCTTTATTATTTATAAAGTAACATTCAAACCAAAATTGATCACTTTTTGCTGAGGGTAATCGCCGAAGCCATCCGGGATCTCGGGATCATAGATCTTAAACTTATCCCAGGTGTAAAGATTTACTCCGGTTGCGAATATTCTGACATTCTTCAGGCCAAGTTTGGTGAGGGTAGATTTGGGAAGTGTGTATCCTATTTCTACATTCTTCAGGCGGAGATAGTCGGACGAACGGAGCCAGAATGTTGAGGTTTGATTATTGTTGACATTATCAGCAGAAGAGATCCGGGGATACTCTGCATCAAGATTGTCGGGTGTCCAGTGATTATTCAGATAATCTGCAAGCACAGAGCTGTTGCTTGCAAAAGCCCAGGCAGAGTTACCGGTAAGCCAGTTATATCCTCCCAAAGCACCCTGAAATAGGACATTAAGGTCCACCGATTTGAATGAATAGCCAACGGTAAAGCCGAGCATTGACTTCGGACGGAGGGTTTCGCCAATATAACCACGGTCCTGAGAGTTGATAATTCCATCCTGATTCCTATCGAAATACTTGATATCACCAGGAAGGATTTTGCCATATCCCGCCTGTGACGGGCTGTTATTAATATCTTCCTGATCTTTAAACAAGCCTAAAGCAATGAATCCGTTTGCCTCATAAATCTGTGTTCCTTTCAGTCCCTGATAAGCAAAGGCATACTCCGGCTCTGCTGCATACTTGATCTTATTTTTAGCATAAGAGTAGTTAGCCCGAAGAAACAGATTATGATCATTTATTACCTTGCGCCATGTTACCTCCATTTCAAAACCCTGATTATCCACTATTCCGGCATTTACCTTTGGAAGGGTTTGAATTCCCATAACATCGGGAATTGTCTTTGCATCGGAGAGGATTTTGGTACGGTGTTCCTGGAAGGCGTCGCCTGTGAACGTTAGGGAATTGTTAAACAGGCCAAGGTCAATTCCTATATTTGTTTTTCTGGCCCGTTCCCAGGTCAGATACTGATTGCCAACTATACTCTCCTGGGCTCCGCTATAGTTATTCCCGTCGGCGTCAATCCCGAAATGATATCCGCTGCCATTATTGGTTCCCCATGTACTGATATATGGAAACCTGTTCGAACTGTTATCTACACCCACCGTGCCGAACGATCCCCTAAACTTCAGAAGGCTTAATGTTTTTGATTCTTTAAAGAAATCTTCATTCGATACTACCCAGGCCACAGAAGCGGCAGGAAAGAAACCCATCCTTCTGCCGGTCTTAAAGTTTTCAGATCCGTTGTATCCCGCATCGAATTCGGCCACGTATCTTCTGTCGAATGTATAGTTCAGACGGCCTACGACACCCATTTGCTTGTATGGTAAAGCCGCAACTCCGCCATCATCCTGAGAGGTTGACCGGAAATCCTGTGACTGGTTATACCGGATCATTCCTGAAACCAGGTGCTTCCCGTTAAACGTCCGGTCATAATTGATGTAACCTTCAAATGTAGATTTCCTGCTTCCGTTTGCACCTAAGGCAAAGCTTAATTGTTCGTCTCCTGTGGAGATTTCTTCATAAGAGCCTTTGCTCAGATCTGTTTCATTTTCATTAATTGTATATTGAAAGGTCGAGTAGTTTCTCTGCCTGGTAATATCCCTGAAGCTTTGGGCGTCGAATGCGAAACGGGTTCTGACACTCAAACCCTCCGTGACAAAAGGCATTTTCAGATTAAAGCCAACGATGGCCCCCATCGTATTCTCAAACAGTCTTTTGTAACCGTATTGCGTAAGTCGTCCGTAGGGGCTGGCAGGAGCATTACGTTGCTGGGGAATAGAACCGTCAGGATTAGTCAGAGGATATAGCCATGGAGGAGTAACTCTGAGTTCGTTCCAAAAACTGGAAGCACTCTCATTCGGGTAATTACGGTCTCTCACGACATCACTAAGATTAAGCTCCATCGCAAGATGCTTTGTTATATCGATATCAACATTACTTCTGAAGTTGTACTTATTTAGTGTAGCCTGGATATTGTAATTGCTTAGATCTTCATATTTATACAGGCCATCCTGGTTTAAATAGGTCATCGAGACAAAGTATCGGGTATTTGGAGTTCCGCCACTAACATTCAAATTGGTTTGTTGCATCAACGAATTTGGTTTCAATAACTCCTTTTGCCAATCGGTATTCGGATACAAGTATTGATAAGTAGGATTACTCCTGTCGCGGTATTTATTAAGATATTCATCCGTATACAGGTTGGCATTCAATCCGTCATTGATCAATCCTTCACGGTACAAACTCAGTGCATTGTAAGAATCTAAATACTCGGGCACTCTTGTAGGGCGCTGAACAGACATCTGCGATGTAAGCGAAACAGCTGGTTTTCCCACTTTCCCCCTTTTTGTTGTTACAAGGATAACACCATTCGCTCCCTTCATTCCATACACGGCTGTTGCTGCAGCATCTTTTAGAACGGTTACAGTTTCTACTTCATTTGCATCAATCCGGTCTATAGCATTTTCAATTCCATCAACTAATACCAGAGGGGATTGTCCATTATAGGACCCAAACCCACGTATATACAGTGCAGATCCATCAGATCCTGGTTCACCACTCCCCTGGATAGAAACCAGCCCCGGAAGGCGGCCGGCCAGCGTATTGGTAAGACTTGCTGTAGGGGTACGGATAAGCTCTGCCGTCGATACCGAATTGAGCGAACCGGTGATGTTGGTCTTCTTTTGAGTCCCATAGCCTACAACAACCACTTCCGTCAGGGAGGCCA
>JAATFW010000147.1 GCA_015654985.1 Sphingobacteriales bacterium
AGAAAATCCGAAAGAGCTTTCCCATCCTTACTGATCAGTCCTGAACCGGTTGAGCTGAATGTAAGTTCTGCTTTATTTCTCCTGACCTTCATTTTCTGATATACGGGACCGCTGCCAACAATTTCTTTAAATCCATAATCCTTTGATAATGCCAGAAGCGCCAATCGCCTGCCTACTTCCCATTTATAGGAGGGGTGAATATCGCTTAAATTATCCGCCAGGTCGGTTGTGACGATCATGCCGGTATTCGGTATTTTGAAAGCGAGCGCCTGTGCTTCCCTGAATTCAGGCAGAGATTCCCTGTTAAGTACCACCTTCCCTTTCGATTCTGAGTATTTAAAAGGTGCGATCTGTACATAATTAAACGGCAGTTTACTGTCGCCCCAGAGGTTTCTCCAGGTATTTATCAGCGTTTCCATCTTATACGTGTACTGGATGGTTTCTTTGAGGAAACAATTTGTTTCGCCCTGGTACCACAGGAAGCCTTTAAGAGTATAAGGGGCCAGTGTCCGGATCATGGGTTCATAGAACTTTCCGGGATCATTCTGCACTTTCTGGTCTTTAAAATAAGAGGAAAGAGCAAAAGACTCTGCGGGGATCCATGGCTCTATGGCGCTGCCTGGAACTGCGGAAGAAATCATCCCTACAGGTACGCGCAGCTTCTTATATAATTCTTTTGCGAAAAAATAACCGGGTGCAGAGAACGAACGCAAGGCGGAATCACGGGCAACGCTCCAGCCTCTATGAAGGGGATCTGCTTTTACCTGCTCTTTCCGGTTTACCAGAAAGATGCGTATTGCGGGATTATTTGCATACTGAAGTTCATCCACGGGATTCTGTCCTTTGATCTCAGGCTTTTTCACCTTGCTGTTCTTCCGCATGGTATATTCCATATTGGATTGCCCCGAGCACAACCAAACTTCGCCAACGAGGATATTCTCAAGCTTAATCGTATTGGTGCCGGATATAACCAGTTCAGAGCCCTGACCGGATGCTTTCATCGGATCGAGAAAAACCTTCCAGTTACCTGATGCGTCGGGATTTGCCTTCTTTATCTGACCTGCAAACTGAACCGTTACCTGTTCTCCTGCAGCCGCAGTTCCCCAGATACATACTGGTTTGTCCCTTTGAAGTACCATATTGTGGCCAAGTATTTTAGGCAGAACAACCTCTGCTCTTCCCGATAGGGAGAAAAAAAGAAAGGATAAACAAGTCAGGATACGGGACATTTTTTGGGGTTATGAGTTGTATGTTGCGGGTTGCAGGTTGCGGGTTGTGAGCTCGGACAATTTTCTTAAAATTGATTCTGTTCTATTATATGTTATATTGCGATTCATGATAATTGTGTGTTGGGAATATGTTCTGCAATTATGAGTTATAAGTATGTTATGAGTATGGTTGTCATTTTAGCAAAGCGGTTTTAAACGATTTAATAAAGAAAGCAGCTTCTGCTACCGGCTCGCCGGGATTTTTCAGATCATAATCCTGGTCGGTTGGAGTGTCGGCATCGGGGAAACGGCGTACTTCACCGGTTCTGAACACAACGCGTTCAATGGCGTGAACGGGGGCAAAGAAGATCTTGTTGCTCTTGTTGCTGCCATTTACGGAAATAGTATACGAACGGGTAGCTGTATTCAATTCCACGCGGATGTCGTATTGTTTCCCTGCTTCATATTTTGTTACACCTGAATTTCTGTATCCTGCCTTTATTTTAATGAGGCTGTCTGCGTCAAAGATCAGGCGGGCAGCAGGGCTTCCTTTGGTATCCTGAAACTCTATATGCAGTAAACCGGTATTGCTTTGGGCGGGGATAACGGAGAATTCTACCGCTACTCTTTTGGACGCAGGGATCACCCGTTCTGCCTTTGCGTAATCGTAAGGGTCTTTGTCGCGCAGCACAAGGGCTTTTGTTCCGTCTGCTGTTTTTTCAATTTTTACAGGGGCCCACACAGGACTAAAGGTATTCCAGTATTTCAGTTCCTGCCCATCGGGCATCTTATCAAAAACCTCGTCGGCATACTGATTCGTTGCGGATATTACAGGAACGGGGATGGACGACACCCAAATATCCTCTTTATTCATGCTGTAAGCTACCCAAAGTTTACCGTCGGGAGGCACTCCGTCTCCTTCAATAATACCGCGCACATACTGGGGGCCGTACGATTTATAATTGCCACCGTAGCGCATTGTTGAGATCTCGCCGTTTACCAGCAAAAGATCTTTATAGTCGAGGCCATTATCGCTGGTAGAAATTGCCAGAGGCCATCTGAATTCCGAAGGGTTATATACAGTAGCATAGCGGCCGTCAGAAGTACGCTGTCCCCAGATCTTGGCATTGCTGTTTACAAAGCCGGGAGCCCGCACCGCATTTTCGGGCCAGGTTTTACCTCCGTCATTGCTGATGGAGGTAAGGGCATATTTCCAGAGCCCAACTACCCTTCCATCGGGTAAATGATAGAAATTAAAGGCCTTATATTCCTTTTTCAGGGGAATCAGGGGGTCTTTCCTGTCGGTTTCTTCCACCCATTGCATCATCATCAGGGGGTTTGCCATTAATTCGTTACAGGCCTCAATAAAGCCTTTATCCTTACTGCTGGTATAAAAGGGATACGAGGTATTCTTCGCATTCCATTTTGGGTTATAGTGAACGAAATATATAGGGCCGAAGTTTCCGTCGGGAAGAATTTCCCTGACTACCCGGCCAATGCCTTTTCCGTCGTTGGGATCATCATGATCATCGAGGCAAATGCCATAAAAGCCCAGTGAAAGCAGCCGTTTCTTTTTAGAGGTAAAGAAGCCCATCCTCTGGTGCATTACCGCGTACAGGTTGTGCGCAACGCCCGGGTGGCCTTCCTTGGTAGTCCCATCGGGGATTTTGTAAGGAGGGAACAATACAACCGGTTTCGACCAGTTATACCCGTCGGCTGAAGTGGCGAGAAGGGTTTGTCCGGGAGGGACGCTTTCACCGGTCTTATCGCTCAGATATTCAAGGTAAAACTTGTTATTCCAGTAAGCCAGCATCGGCGCATGATTATACGTCCAGCCTGAGCCTTCCGCCATTTCCGGATGCTCCCTGTTAGCCCGCAATACTTCAATACTATGAACACCAATTGCAGGACTTAACTGGCCATGATGGTAATCCACATTTGAAAGAGTATTTCCTGTATATCTCACAGTATCCTGTGCATAAGCACCCGAAGCGCTCAATCCAAGCACCACCGCTGCCGCCAATCTTATCTGCATATATTTTTTCTTTACTTTTTTTATTCCTGCCATTTTAGCCGTCGTCGTTAGTTATGAGTTATAGGTTATGAGTTATGAGTTATGAATCGCCTAAAATATAATTCATAATCCCCTTGTAACATAATTCATAATTCATAACTCATAATTCATAAAAAGCTCATTTCCCCGCTGCCCTCTTCAATGCCTTAAGCTGTGCCCGCGATGCCTTAAAAATAGTTCCATGCTTATGCCCTTCGGGAACATCCACCTCTCCTGAGGCATCAGTAAACGTTTTAAAGTCGAAAGTTTTTGCAGCCCCATATTTTTTGGCGCCATATGAATCATAATAGATCAGCCATTCCTTCCCGGGATTAACAACAGCCGGGCCTTCTGTTAACTTGGATGTAAAACCTTCCGATACATTTTTATAAGGTCCCAGCGCATGTTCGCTGAAAGCCACTTTGATATTCCTGTTTGGCCGTGTATTATCTTTTAAGACCAGGACATATTTCCCTTTCGCCTCTTTTAATATCACCGCATCAATGGCACTGAAGCCCGGATCAAAAAATAACTGCGCTTTCGCAAAGGTTTTAAAATCCTTTGTAGTAGTATAATACAGACGATGATTATTGTACTCATCCTCTTCCCCCTTTTCAAAGCGGAAAGGAACAGTAGAAGCCCATACAATGATAAACTGTTTGGTTTCATCATCATAAAAGAGCTCGGGCGCCCATACATTGATCGTTGAAGGTTCGTCAGCCATCACCGCTACAGAATCTTCATCAGACCAATGGATCAGATCTTTAGAACCTGCATATCCAAAACTTTTAGTCCCCTTCCACCCGGTAGTCCAAACCAAGTGAAAAACCCCGTCAGGCCCCCTCAATATTGAGGGATCCCGCATAATCTTTTTTTCTCCGATCCCTGGCTTCAGGAAGACATGATCAAGATCCTTCCACTTATAACCATCGTAGCTGTACAGCAGGCGCAGACCTTCGTCCGCCGGCTCATGAAATGAACTGAACAAATAGACGTCCCTGGAACAGGAGGAAGTTATTAAAATCAACAATAGTAGCCAGATGGTGCGCATGTTACTTAATTATGGATTATGGGTTATGGGTTATATATTTTGCTTTGGTTGTGAGGATTGCACTTCGTATCATTTTTAACAATATGTTCGCGTCGTTATTAATCTCGTAATAGTGAGATTCCTCTAAGAATTCTGAATGATATAAGAGATCAAGCCAGTAAATGGTTTCGTCGCATTCTTTTTGGGCTATTCCTAATTTATGAATGAAGTCAGCTTTACTTTCTGCATTTTGAGCTTCGCGAATTAATGCACCAACAGCAGTACCACTACGCAATAGCTGCTTGCTTAACACAAACTCCTTTTTTGTTTCAGCAAGAAATTTATAAGTCTTCACTACCTTAATGGCAAATAAAAAGCTTTTATCCTTTAAAGACACCTTAGCCACTTCATTCATAACTCATAATTCATAACCCATAATTCATAACTCCCCCTCACCTGCTTTCCAGCACCAGCACCCAATCATTCCCATCCTTCTGCTCTCCCGGAGGGTTAAACTCAGCCACACCGGTATTACTAAAGATACCGGTCTTTGAAGTTTTCCCGTCCCTTGGATTGAACCAGGCGGCATCTACCTTTTCGCCCTCAATCTTTCCCATATTGATCTTCATTGTGCGACCGGTATAGGTGTAGATAAAGGTGTAATCCTTCCCTCTGGTTGCTATCAGGTAATTATATTTCTCACCCTGGTCAGCTATTAACGACTGATCGGGTACCCTTTCAAAAAAAGGTTTTGAGAGCATCAGATCTTTAATATACTGCATCTGCGATGCACCGGGTGCATTGATCGCTTCCGTCCAGTATAAATGGGCTCCGTATGCACTCCCTTTATCTTTGGGGTTCAGCATCTGCATAACAGAGTTATCGCCGTAGGTATAGCCAAAGCCACCGGCAAAAACCGACCAGTAGGCATACCTTCTGACATCCCTGTCAGTCCATCTCACTTCCAGCGTATCATGCAGGCCCTGCGGAATATCCTCATAAGATGGTTCCCCGTCGATGGTTGGTTTAACAGGTTTTAAGCTGTAATCATAATTAATATACTTCCAGTTATCCTCTCCGAAATGACGGGTTTCATTGGCTGATGTGTCCTGATCGTACCGGCGGTGGCCCGACTGGAACATATTGAAATCCAGCCATGGCTCGTTGTGGAACCATTCGGAAGATGAAGTCCGCCCGCGGGGATGGAAAGAAACAAGATGTTCCGGGTCCTTTGCTTTCAAAGTTGTACCTATGGCTTTCCATACAGCTATAGAATCCTTGCCCGGAATATCTCCTCCGTTCAGCCAGATTATGTTTGTACGGTTTTTATACCGGTTTGCAAGGAAAGAAGCATAAGCTTCTGCCTGTTTCACACTTACCGACCCGCTTTTAACATTCGAGCCCCATACCGGAACCATGGCAATATATATTCCTTTTTCAGCAGCTTTATCAATAATATAGTCTGCATGGTCCCAGAAATCATACTGCAGGGAATCTTTAAAAGAATTACCTTCTGTAATTTCAGGTTTTGAGGCATCTCCATGTACCAGCGCCGAGTCGCCATAAAAATTCACGGCTTTTACCGTGTGAAGTACCATGACCTGAATAACATTAAATCCTTTGTTCTTCCGGTCTTCGAGGTATTTATCCGCTTCTTCGCGGTTCAGCTTACTAAACAGGAGCCATCCGGTATCTCCCAGCCAGAAAAACGGCTTTCCGTCTTCCGTGATCAGGTACCTGCCATTTTCAGAAACCTTTAATTTTTGATTGCCGGTGACCTCTTTTCCGGTATTGCACGCGGTTATAAAACTAATGATTATCGCTAAAACATATATTTTTTTCATTCCCATACTAAATTAATTATGCGAAACCCACATAACCGCAGGTCCATTTACCGGTTTACTTTTTTGAGTTACTGCACCACCCTTCACTTTATCTTCCTGCGTAAGAAGTTTGCCTGTTTTAGGATCGATCCAGCGAATCCTGAAGGCTCCGGAAAGTCCTTCCAGATTCACGCTTAGAGGTCTGTCTGAATTTGAGTAGATAATATATCCTTTCCCAGGAGAAGCGAGAACAAACTGATCTTTATTTTCTGAAGCCAGAGGTTTCATTGCTGCGGCTGCAGCGAGAAAATCCCGGTTTATAGAAGCCGGAAGGGTTGCAAGCGACCCTCCTGCCATAAATGCAGCCCATCCCATATTGTCGTAACTATCGCCGGAATACATTACCGCCTTATCAGGGTACTTTTGCCTGTATTCGCTTACCGCCCGGTAAACCTGGTCAAATGAAGTCTTCTTTGGTTTAAAAAGTCTTGCCAATTGACGGGGTGCGAGGTTCTGACCTCCCCCGGGAGCATAAGCGCTGCCATCAGCCTGATAATGCCATTGGCGAATGTCGATTACGTTCACTATCGGGGCGCGTTCAGGATCAGCAAGAATAGCATCCTGCACATCTTTGGTAGTGCTTAATCCCACCATTACCTTTTTGCCTTTTTCCTTTTCCCACTCGTTGATCATATCGAGCCAGAACTGAACAAAATGAAGAGGGCCGGTAAATTCTGCGCCGGTAAGCTGGATTACACCGTTGTTATCACTGAAATTATCAAGACACTGACGGATATACGCACGGTGAAGGGCACGACGGCCCGGATTGGTAATATCATAGAACTGTTCGGCCAGAAAGATCCGTTTATCTCCGGCAAAAGGAGGAGGTTCAGGAAAACCCGTGCTGTTAATATTATTTGCCGTACGCCAGGGGAAATCGACATAATGAGCGCCCGCTTCTATAATATTATGCTGGAAGTAGTCCTGGTGTACCAGTACAAGTCCCTTCTGGTCTGCCAGGTCTGCAAACTGTTTCAACCTGCTCCAGTACCAGTGGTCATATTTCGTAAGATCATATTTACTAAGGCCGTCCCATGCCGTACCCTGTCCGCTGCGCGCAAAAGGCAGTTCATAGAACGGCGGCCAGACCTCCCCGTCCATCCTTTTAACCCTTTCGTGATCGTCCCTGCGGCGTTCATACCATAAGCCGTAATTATGTTCAAGAGATATAATATTATTATTCAGCATCCAGCCGGTTACTTCATTCAGATCGTCGGTAAGGCCCGTGCCTGTCCTGCCCGGTACAAAACGGGTTATAGCCGGCTTAGATTGCTTTAAATCAACAGGCTGGAGCGTACCGCGCCACCATGGAACTTCATGATGACTGCCGGTTAATATTTTATCGCCACGTACCAGCCAGCCGTTTTGAAGCTGCATAACAGCCGAGGGCTTAGCCAGAACAGGAGCTTTAATACCAGCCAGGTCAATTGTCTTTATACCACCGGTTGAAGATATAACAGGTTCCCTGATTGCAGCACTGTCGATCCATTCTTTTAATTGGGTATGCGGCTTAACAGACACTTTAGTTAAAGACATCGCTACGGCAACCGGCGGACTGCTTGAGGCTTCTGTTCCTGTTTCAAGGAGATACGCTCTGCCTAATACTTCTTTCCCCAGACGCTGAGACAACTGTGCGTAATAAAGACTTCGCGGCTGAACATGCTCATTGGAGCTTTCCCAGTACCCGTCGCCTGAAAACTGCGCCCAGCAGCCAAACGCCCAGTTATTTGCAGTTGGCGGAGCAAAACAATCTATCCTTGAT
>JAATFW010000162.1 GCA_015654985.1 Sphingobacteriales bacterium
AACCGTATTATCAAGCCTCCATCCCCTTACATCTACAAATTCTCCGTCGTTCCCCTGGGCAACAGCCAGGATCTTATCATTCACATTCAGCTTTTTCGATTTAAATGCCGGTCCTCCGGGAATGATACCTATAATTTTAACCACCTCATTGTCTAACTGCAAACTGGCGCCAATTCCTTCGAAGGAACGTGCCATATCCTCATTAAATTTCTGGGCATTTTCGGGAATGAAATAATTAGTATGAGGATCGATGGATTCAGTAAAAGCGTCCATCATGATCTGAAAGGCATCCTGGTTATTCAGTTTTTTCGACTGGGAAAGAAGGTTTTCATAACGTTGTTTTAACGTCTGAACATTTTTTGCTTCATCCGAGCCTGAAAGCCGCAGGTTAAGTAAATCATATTTTACCCTTTTTTTCCAGTTTTCATCTGCCTCATTGGCAGACACAAACCATGGCAGTTTCTCACGGTTATAGGTGTAAGTTCCATTTTCAGTGAAATCGAACTTATCGTTTACCTGCGTCAGTGAATACCGGAGCCGCTCTTCATATCGTTTCTGAAGCGTATTGAACATTTTAAACATCACACTCAAATCACCATCACGCAAATCATCGTCAAGGCTAAACCTGTATTGTTCAAAATCCCTGACATCAGCGGCGAGCAAATAATTATGTCCTTCGTCTAATTGTTTAACGTACCGGTCGAATATTACAGATGAGATCGAGTCGTTCAGCTTTACCTTTTTAAAATTAGCATTTTCGATTATTTTAACTACTTCGCTGGCAACAAGGCTTTGCTGAGGGTCCGGCTTTAAGTTATGAGTACTATCTGCAATGCTATCAACGCGTGGTTTAGCTTTGCATGCAATTGCTGCTACTATAAACAAAGCCAGGAATATTTTTTTCAGCATTTCTTTAAAAGATTTAAAATCCATTTTCTTGTATCAATCTCTACTAATTCTATACCAGTTTATTTGTATAAAAGAAAAGAGGCAGTGTATTACTGCCTCCTTTAACTTTAACAGACCAAAATTAGTATAAATTGTTACTTTTAATATAAAAAAATTACAATACAATAGACATAAGATATGTCTCCTATAAATTCACCCTTTTTAATAAATTCTCGCGCAACCGTGCATACTCGTCAAGAGCATTCCCCGCGGCAAGATAATTACCCATCTGGCTGTAAATCTCTCCCTGGTATCCTTTTATCTCAATAAGCTTAACAGGAAAATTATTTTTCACTGCCAGTGTTTCGGCCTGACGGTAATCATCAAGGGCCATCTCATGCTCGCCAAGGGCATTTTTAACTTCTGCTAAATGGATCAGCGAGGATATTAAGGCTTCCTTATTATCCAGTTTTAATGCGAGGATCTGTGCCTGGATATAAAACCATTTTGCTTCTGAGAAACGTTTCTGCAAATAATATATCTGTGCAATGCTCTGAAAAGATTTCAGACGTCCGGCTTTATCTCCACGCCGGGTAAACATCGGTAGTGCTTTTTTCAGTACGCAATATTCAGATTCGTTGTACTTATTCTGCAACAGTTTATTTTCTGCCATAGCAAGATACATGTCGGCAGCCTGAGGTATTTTGTTAAGTGACAAGCTAAGCTGAATGATATATTCGTTTTGCTGAATCGCCTTATCATAGCTGCCCTCTACTTTATACAGCGCTGCCAGATTTTCAGAAATTTTAATCACCCCGGGCTTGTCATTCAGGCGTTCCCTGAGTTTCAGTGCCTCTGTAAAATATTGAATGGCTTTTGCCGACTCGCCTTTTTTACCATAGTATACAGCATAGGTATTAAGAATAAGCGACAGGCTTTTCAGGTCGTTGCCACGGCGGTACTCATCAAGCACAAGGTCGAGTGTGTTTATCATCTTCTCATCAGGAAAATCTGATGTTTCTGTTTCATTCAGCAGGTTTCTCAGAAGAAGAGTGTTCTGATATTTTACCAGTTCCTGGTCATCCCTGTTCTTTTTAAGAAGCCGCTCCTTCACAAGGAGTTTCCGTAACAAGGCTGAATCAACCGGAGTGGCATCAAAATATACAGGACCTATTTTTACTGCCTTCGGCCGCGTTTTAGTAATTAATGAATCGGTGTCTGATGCAAAGTTCTTAAAGCCGGCAAGCAGAAATGCCGCCGCAAATAATACATGTTTTACCCCCATACGTTCTATCACTCAACAGATATAATCTTGCCCAAAGATACGTATATAACTGGTATAGAGTTACATTTATTTTTAACAGGCATATAAATAATACAGTACCTCACTTATTTTCCTGCTTTTTTCCTCTTATAACGAATGATTATTATAGTGAATAAAACAAAAACAACGGCAAAACAAAATATCCTGTAGTAATTGACTTCCTGAATTCTCAGCTTTTTCAGGAGTGGAATTTTTTTTGATGGGGGAATAATTATTACCCGCGCGTTCTGAACGGATTCTTTCCGGGCTTCCATCAATTCGTTAACTGAATTTTTAAGATCAGCAGAAAGGGCGGAAGAAGAAGCCGCAGCTTTCCGGTTTCCGGAGTTCCGGTATAGAACGGCATCGGCATTCCTTACTTCCGAGAGCAGTAAAAGATTATTTTCATTCTTAGAGAGCTGCCCGGCTTCTTTCAGATCTCTTACAGCCAACCCGGCATCGCCTATCGCTATTTTTACTTTTGCCAGATTAACAAGGGACATGATTATTCCGGGAACATTATTTACAGCACGCGATTGCGTATTGGCCTGGATAAAAAACCACTTAGCCTCCGAATAGCGTTTCTGCTCCTGATATACATGGCCAAGTATATTAAAACAAGCGATACGGCCTGCTTTATTTCCTGCAGATGTAGACAGGTGCAGGGCCTTTTGTAAAATCAGACTTTCAGCCTCCCTATATCTGTGCTGCTTTTGCCTGATTCCTGCAAGCTTAAGATAGGCGTCAGCAATTATTCTTTTGTCGTTAATTAGATCCCCTTTATTAATGATGGAATCAGTAAGTAACCCGGCAGCTCTGTCGTAATCGCCTTTCCCGACAGAAATATCAGCTAAATGGAGCATCGTCAGGCCGGATGGCAGATGAAGGTTTTTCTGGATTTCAAGAATATCAGTATAGCATTTTTCAGCCTCTGTCAGGGCATTGTTTTTTTCACAAAATGAAGCCATGGCAGAAAGTACCTTTATCCTTGCGGATGGATTTCCTGCCTGTTTATAAAGAGTTTCAGCCGTCAGCAGGTTAGAAAAAGCAGTTCCGGTCATTCCCAGGCGAAACTGAATTCGGCTCATTGCTATTCTGATCTCAGCTTCCTGGCTTTTGCCGGAAGGTTGAGATTGTGATAAAAGAGCTTTATTATAGTAGGTTAACGCAAGGACAGGATTTGCCGGTTCTGTTTCCACAGCCTTTTTCACATAGACCCTGAAGGCACCTTTTCCCGGGACTGCAACAACCGGTTGCAGGAGGATAAGCACCGGCCTTTCCGGCTGCAGTGTTGTAACGGGTTGGATCGTAAAAATAATAATCAGGCTGCATAAGAAATTCATTCTTTGTTTTTTTAAAGTTATGCAGAATGTTTGAAGATAGTATCGTCTGCAAAGAAAGATATCTGAGGGAACAGAATTTTATTTTTTTATAAAACAATTTGCCCGAAGCTCCCGTTAATTAAGCTGAACCGATGGTAAGTTGGTTTAATTGTGATAAGGTTTAGGTTGAAGCATCCCGGCATGTCCGGGATGCTTTATTTTTTTTAGTCGTGCCGCCCCTTTACCAGCACATTTAAATAGAAGCCCGCTATCAGTAAGCCCAGTACAGCTCCGGCAAATACCCATAAAAGCGATTGGGTAATTACCCACCCTGTTAATATTCCACAAATTGCTGCCAGTAAAAAATATAAACCTTCCGGCTGTTTATCCTTATTATACTGTTCCATATTGAATTTTTTTTATCAAAAATAAACTATTATTCATAAAAACGTCACAAAAGATGCTTTGTTAAATAAAATTTACAATTAATCAATCGATTGATTAAATTTGCAGCCGAAATGAAAGAAGACAAGAAGGAAAGCATATTGGATACAGCGGAAAAGCTTTTTTCAGAACTTGGATATGATGGCACCTCTACCCGTGCAATTGCACATGAGGCAGGAGTTAATATGGCCATGCTGAATTATTATTTCGGATCGAAAGAAGGTTTATATAAGGCAATATTTGAAAGAAAGTTTAAAGGATTTCATCAGATTTTAATCAATTTGAATGAAGAAGATATTTCTTCATGGGATAAACTTCATAAATATATCGATCTGTACGTCGAAAGAGTATCCAGTCAGAACTGCTTTCAGCGCCTGATGCAGCATGAAATCTCCCTGCAGCAACGCTCGGAGACAGGAGGATTCATACGGCAGAATCTCATGCGAAACATTGAGGAACTTAGAAAAATCATCCGTGAAGGCATAGAAAGCGGTAGTTTTCGGGAGATAGATATTGATCTGACCGTGGCTACCATCTTTGGCACAAAATATTATATCTCTCATCTGTCCAGCATCTCTTCAGACCTGTTGGGAAAAGACCTGAATGATGACAGAATAATTGAAGAAGAAATCAAACCACGTTTAAAAAAACATCTCACTGATCTGCTTGATGCTCATTTAAATCCTGCCCGGGTAAATCTGCAAAAACAGTAAAACAAAGGCATTAACAATGCTTTTCACTACTGATTATTATAATGAATATAATGTCATGAACTATACATACGCAAAGCTGAAAGAGTACATTTTGAAAAAGGCAGGTTCCATAATATGTGGAATACCTTTAATTTTACTGGGCCTTGGGCCCATGATTGCTTCTGCCCAGACAGGCAGAACGATCACAGTGGAAGAAGCAATACAGTTAGGAATTGCAAACAGCAAGCTTCTTAAGGTATCGCAATCCCGCATTGATGAAGCTGTAGCCCGTTTTAACCAGACAAAGGACCGGGCCCTTCCAACGGCAAGTGCAAGCTATGGTTATAGTCACGCTACTTTCCTGAGCAGCAAATTCGAGTTGCCCGGAAGCAGCGACGACCCGCTCCGCCTTCCTTCAAAGGCCGATGCTTTTATAGGAACAATATCGGTGCAGGAACTGATCTTTGCAGGAAATAAATTACGCTACGCAAAAGAATCAACTGATCTGCTGACAAAAATTGCCCGCCTTGACGCTGATAAACAAAAGGACGATATTATCTATAATATTATCAGCCAGTGCTACAACCTTTACAAGGTACAGCAAAGCCGTAAAGTTGTTGAACAAAATCTTCAATCGATAGATCAGCAGTTAAAACAGGCCCGGCAGTTTTTCAGTCAGGGCCTGGTTACCAAAAATGATGTTCTGAGATTTCAGCTTCAGCATAACAATATCGAATTAACAGGAGTGGATCTGGAAGCAAACAGAAAAGTAGTGAATTATAACCTTAATATTTTATTGGGGTTACCAGAAAACACCGAACTGCAGCTTAACGAATTTGGGTACCCCGCAGACCGGTCTGCTTCTCTTATCAGCCTGATAGATACCGCCCTCAGCAATCGTCAGGAAGTAAAGGAGTACGATCTGAGAACACAATTGGCTGAAACGAACATTAAATCTGTTAAGGCCGACCTGCTGCCAACTCTCAGCGCGTCGGGGAGTATGTATTATATCAATCCGACCGGTAAATTTATCCCCCAAGCCAATACCTTTCTGGCCCCGGTTTCTGTAGGTGCAACACTTGCCTGGAATATCGACAGGCTCTGGACTAATAAGAATAAAGTTTCGGAAGCAGGAATACAGAAAAATGAGGCTGAAATTGGGAAAGGGATCAGCATTGATAATGTAAAAACAGAAGTAAACCAGGATTACCAGGACTTTAACCGCTCGGTAGAGCGGATAAAGATCCTTGAAAACTCTATCCAGCAGGCTGTTGAAAACGATCGTATCCTGGAATCAAAATACAGGAATAATATTGCTTCTGTTACCGACCGTATCGACGCCCAGACTCAATTATTTCAGTCACAGATAAACCTGGAGCTTGCAAGGGCCGACGCAGGCCTTGCCTGGTACACCTTACTTAAATCAACCGGAACAATTAAATAAAATAACGAATATTTATAATGGAACACAAACCAAAGAAATCAAATAAAATCATTCCTGTTATCCTTGGAGTGGTAATAATTATAGGCGGCTTTATCGGCATCAGAGAATATTTATATTTCCAGAATCATGTTGATACTGACGACGCACAGATAGACGGAGATATCAGTCCGGTGGTTGCGCGCGTCGGCGGCTATGTAGATTCTATCCTTTTTGAAGAAAATCAGCACGTTAACCAGGGACAGGTACTTGTAAAACTTGACGACAGGGACTACAGGATCAGGCTTGAGCAGGCCCTGGCAGCTCAACGCGGTGCAAGCGCCGGTATCGGTGTATCACAATCACAGATCAGTTCAACAACGGCAAGTTCGTCAACAGCAAGAGCAAATGCCGAGGCTGCCCGCGTTCGTTTATGGAGAACTACACAAGACTATACCCGGTATGCCAACCTTATTAAAGAAGGGGCTATCACACAGCAGCAGTTTGACTCTGCAAAAGCAGAAAGAGATGCAGCCCAGGCTGCGTATCAGGCAGCGCAAGACCAGTACCGGGCAGCACAGAGCCAGGTTGGAACTACCCGTTCCCAGCTTCAGGTTACACATACAGGCGTTGATCAACGTCAGGCCGATGTTGACTTTGCAAAACTGCAGCTAACCTACACCACGATTACTGCTCCTACCTCTGGTATTGTTTCGAAAAAGAACATTCAGAAAGGGCAGCTTATACAGGCCGGGCAGAGTTTATTCTCAATAGTGAACGATAACAGCCTTTATATAACTGCTAACTTTAAGGAAACACAGCTTGAAGAGTTACGCAGCGGCGAAAAAGTAAATGTTGAAGTAGACGCTTTTCCAGATGAAAAGGTAGAGGGTGAAGTATATAATTTTTCGCCTGCCACCGGCGCTAAATTTTCATTGCTTCCTCCGGATAATGCTACAGGAAACTTTGTTAAAGTAGTTCAGCGGGTTCCGGTAAAGATCAAAATAAAAGCGGGCAAAGAATTGATGCAGAGACTACGTCCCGGAATGAGCGTAAAGGTTTCTGTTATCACAAACGAAAAATAAATGGCTGAAAAAGGTTTAAAGAAGTGGGTAATTACAATTACTGTAATTGTAGCCGCACTTCTGGAATTGATAGATACTACTATTGTCAATGTGTCGATCCCTCAGATCCAGGGAAACCTGGGGGCTACACTCGAAGACGTGGCATGGATAACTACCGGCTATGGAGTTGCCAATGTTATTATTTTACCTATGTCAGGCTGGCTGGGAAGCCGCTTCGGCCGCAAAAATTACTTTCTGACATCCATTATTATATTTACTATCGCATCTTTCCTTTGCGGAAACGCCACAAGCCTGGGCGAACTGGTTGTCTTTCGTATTATACAGGGACTGGCAGGCGGAGGACTTATTTCAAACGCACAGGCTATCCTGCTTGAAACCTGGCCTCCCGAAGAGGTGGGTATTGCCACTGCATTGTTCGGGCTTGGTGCTGTGGTTGGCCCTACTGTAGGACCTACCATCGGAGGATTTATTACAGATCATTTCTCCTGGCCCTGGATATTTTATGTAAATATTCCCGTCGGGATTATTGCAGCTTATTGTACCTATACTTTTGTAAGAACAACGCCCAGGGAGGGACGTAATATGCCGGTCGACTGGTGGGGTATTCTCCTTCTTGCTATTGCTGTGGGCAGTCTGCAAACGGTTCTTGAAAAAGGAGAAAGTGAAGACTGGTTTGCTACAGGCTATATTATTGTTCTTTCCATTTCTGCAGTTGTCGGCCTCCTGCTGTTTCTCTGGCGGGAGCTTAGCACAGATCACCCGATAGTCAATTTCAAGATCATGCGGCACCGGAGCTTTAGCGTCGGGATGTTCACGTCATTTATCCTGGGCCTGGGCCTCTACGGATCTGTATTTATTTTTCCGGTCTTCTGCCAGACGCTGTTAGGGTTCTCGGCACAGCAAACCGGTGAAATTTTATTCCCAGGGGGGCTGGTCACCATCGCAATGATGCCATTTGTCGGCGTTATGTTAAAGAAAGGAATTCCGGCGCAGTTTATGGCCACTATAGGAATGACTTTGTTCTTTGTGTTTTCTCACATGCTGAGCAAATCAACTTTATCTTCCGGCACCACCGACTTTTTCTGGCCGCTGGCAATCAGGGGGCTTGGAATGTCATTGCTCTTCGTCCCTCTTACAACGCTGGCAATACAAGACCTTCGCGGTTCTGAGATTGGTCAGGGAACGGGACTGAACAATATGATGCGGCAGCTTGGAGGGTCTTTTGGAATAGCCGGGATTACTACCTTTATTCATGTCAGGCAAGGTGCTCACAGGAGCATCCTCCTTGAAAATATCAATGAATATAATCCTGCTTATACCGAGCGCTTTCAAATGATGGTTCAAAACTTCATTGCTAAGGGATACTCTCTTCTTGATGCACAGCATGTAGCGCTGAAAGCTATAGAAGGTGCGGTTATAAAGCAAACGATGCTCCTCACTTATACCGAAGCATACTGGATAGTTGGAGTAATACTTTTACTCTCTATTCCAATGCTTTACTTACAAAAGTTCAGGAAAAATGTAAAAATGCCGGTGGATGCCCATTAAAATAAAAACCGTCGTATGCTTGTTCTCATACGACGGTATCCCAAATTACAATTAAAAACCTTTGCCCCCGAAGCTTCAACACTAAATATAATTAAGTTAATGTTATCGTTGGGATCTTTTTTAAACCTTCGGGGCGGTTAACCTTGTAGCTAAAATACGAAAGTTTTTCTGTCCCTGAAAATTTAAGGGGATTTTTTTATCCACAGAATTTAGAACTGACGGATCAATAGATCACTTTACCAGTGGCTGTTACAAGCGAGGCAATCCTGACAGCATCAAAAATACGCTCTTCTTTCGTTCCCATTTTTATTAATGAATCTTCATGTGCGTTCACACACATTTCGCAGCCATTAACAGCCGAAACAGCAAGGCTCATCAACTCAAAAAACTCCTTTCCCGTTACCGGCTTCATCATGATCTGCATCCGGATACGGGCAGGGATCTGTGCATATTTATCTTTCCGGGTAAAATGCCTGAAACGATAAAATACATTATTTGAAGAAAGCAAAGATGCACATGCTGCAGCTTCTGCAATCTCTTCTGCCGTTGCCCCGCTTTTTTCCGAAAACAGACTATAGAATTCTGTAAGCGGTTTATTGAGATTATTTACAGCTATGCTCACACCCAAAAGGCCTGCCTCTTTAGCTGTTAAATATTCTGATGATAAGGTACTGTTAAAATTAACCTTCAGGTCTCTCAGATATCGTGATTCTCCCTTCTCCAGGAGATCTAAACTTACATTGCGATATCCATTGTCTATATTAATACTTTCTAATAATTCTTTTATAACTTCTGTTGATTCACTCATTGTTTCTAATTTATTACCTGCCTCTCATCTTCCTTTGAAGAACAGTTTTACAGATGAAAATGTCAAAAAAAATCCCCTTATTATCGGGGATTGATCAGCTTAGCTGTTCATAGGCAGATGCAGTATGCTTAAGCTATTTTTTTGTTATATCGCTGATTTCCAACAACTATTTATTATGCCTGTATAGTTTCCTGACCTTTTTCCCAGTTACAGGGACAAAGTTCGTCGGTTTGTAAACCATCAAGAACACGTAACACTTCTTTCACATTTCGGCCTACATTCAAATCATTAACACATACCCAGCGAACTACTCCCTGAGGATCGATTATGAAAGTGGCACGGTAAGCTATTTTTTCAGTTGGTTCTAAAATGCCCAGTTCTTCTGCAAGCGACTTTGATGTATCAGCAAGCATTGGGAATTTAAGATCGCGCAGATCTTCGTGATTATTTCTCCAGGCAAGGTGAACAAATTCAGAATCGGTAGATGCTCCTATTAAACGGGCATCCCTGTCGCGGAATTCTCCATACGACTTGTTAAATTCAGCAATTTCAGTTGGGCATACAAAAGTAAAGTCCTTAGGCCACCAGAAGATCACAGTCCAAACATTATCATCGTTTGTAAGATAGTCAGAACTCAAAGTTTCAAACTCTTTTCCTTTTTCAATACTAACTACTGCTTTTTTTTCGAAATTTGGAAATTTTTGACCTATTGTTATCATAATTGTAATTATTTTTTTATCTGGTGCAAAGATACTAACCCGGAGTTGCAACATCAATCCATCGCAGTCCTTCAGGCGATTCTTTTTATCAATAGCTTATAGATAAAATCTATATTATTACGTTTTTAATACTTTTTGATAAGATTGTTCAAAACAGCCTTATTACTGTCAGTGAGCACCGGAAGCAGGTCATTTTGTACAAAATGCAGTTTAAAAGCTTTTATGGCGGCCAGCGAATCTTTCGTATCATAACCAATCAGCCTGAGTGCATTGATACTGTTAAAACCAGCCGGAACAGTATCCAGCAGTATATCAGGCCAGTATCCAAACCCGCTTTCAGCGAGCTTCTTCCAGGTAAAATACGGATTCGGATCATTTTTCCTGACAGGAGCAATATCCGCATGCCCTATAAAATGACTTACAGGTATATTGTAATTTTTCTTTAATACCTGCAACAGGCTTAACAGGCTGTTGATCTGCGGATCAGAAAAGGGTTCGAAACCATCGTTATCCAGCTCTATGCCGATAGAAGATGAATTAATATCGGTATCATTTCCCCATTTGGAGGCTCCGCCATGCCAGGCCCTTAAATAATCGTTCAGCATATGATGTACTGTTCCGTCTTTACAGATCACATAATGTGCGCTCACCTGGGATTTTGGAAGGGTGAAAGCTTTCAGTGTTTCATCGCAGGACTTTTGTGCGGTATGATGAATAATAACATAATTAGGTTTCCTAAGCCCAAAATTAGTAGTTCCCACCTGATACTTCGCAATTTTTTCAGAATAGACCTGTACAGGAGGAACTGCCATAAGCGATTTTGCAAGGGTCTTTGCCTGTTTTCTGTACACCCGGTTAGTGGGTGCATAGGGATTAGACGAACAACCGGAAAGAAGGGACGAAAACAGCAAAGCTGGCAGAATATATTTTTTCATATCAATTTTCATCATAAAACTGTTCTTCAAAGGAAGATGAGAGACCGATAAAATGTTTTATACGGTGTCTCCGTAAAATTACACATAAAACATTTTATCTTAGTTTAAACAGCTAAATACGTTTAAATTTACTATTCTTGAGAACGTTTAAAGAAATTAATTTTTATAATAAAATTCAAATATGATCATTTTAGAAAACGACAGCTTTAAGGCTTCTGTCGATACAAAAGGAGCTGAATTACATAGTCTTTTCAGTAAAAAGTTTAATTTGGAATACCTTTGGAACGGCGACGAAAAATACTGGCCAAGGCATTCTCCGGTCCTGTTTCCGATTGTTGGAGGACTGATAGATGATACTTTTATCTACAGAGAACGAAAATATCAGTTGATAAAACATGGCTTTGCCCGCGATATGAAGTTTGAAGCAGAAGAGGTTACCGGTAACTCTGCCACCCTGGTATTAAAAAGCAATGACGAAACCCTTAAAAGTTACCCTTTCGCCTTTGAATTAAGATTAAAATACCTGCTTGAAGGGAATGCTGTTACATTGACCTATGAGGTCAAAAATCCGTCTGCAAGCCCCATGTTTTTCTCAATAGGTGCACATCCTGCTTTCAGGGTACCACTTATAGAAGGAACGCGATACACTGATTATTTCCTGAAGTTCGAACAGGAAGAAAACAGCCGGCAATGGGAACTTAACGGAAACCTGCTTACCACCCCCGTACCCTATCTTAACGGGCAGGATAAACTTAATTTAAAATCCGAATTGTTCTATAAAGATGCGATCATTTTTAAAGACCTGAAATCAAACGCCATTTCAGTGCTGAGCAATAAAACCGAGCATGGCCTTACGTATAGCTTTAAAGGATTTCCGTATATCGGTATATGGGCAGCCACAGATGCGCCTTTTGTTTGTATCGAACCATGGTGCGGAATTCCTGATTCTATAGA
>JAATFW010000013.1 GCA_015654985.1 Sphingobacteriales bacterium
ATTCAGCATATTCTCAACAATGTAACCATCCCAACCGGCATTGTGGTTGATAAAAACCTTACTGTGATGAATCATATCATTGTTCCCGTTTTCGCTCTGAGTGATCGGTTTCTTCTTGATTATGCACAGAAGTTTATTCAGCATACCGATGCCCGCGTTACTGTCTTTGACGCGGCAGGGATAGAAAACAACGCAGAGCTTCAGGAAGCAATCAACGCTATTAAACAGTCTGCTCCGGATAATATAATTATCGATGATGATAACAGACTGACCAAATCAATACTCGAGAAGCAGGACTTAATGCTCATCAGTCTGAACAGTTGGAGGAGAGCCGTTGAAACCAGAAGTATCTGGCTTTCGGAGACTCCATCTGTATTAATACTAAAGCCGTGAAAAAATAGCAGTTAAGAGGAAAAGGATTTGTTGTCATGGTCAGTGATCCGTAATTATGTAAATCCTATCCGTAACTTGTCTCCTGCATGCTTCAACAGGGCTCTCTTATTAATGTGTTCTGAGCAGATGTCTTCTGACCAGATGTCTGTTTGGGCGGGAATGTAACTTTAATTCTATAAAATATCCCAAGTATAATGCAGATGATATCGCCAGAGATCGCAGCTATTATAATTAATCCTGCAAAAGGGATAACTTCATCGTATTAATCCGCTGCTGCCGAAGGCTATTATAATTAACCTAATCAGACTTTTCCTTTCAATAACTGCTTCTAAAGCAAAAATCATTTTTCATATATATATACGTTTTCAACTATAACATTATATAATATAAATAAAAAACTAATTTACAATGGGTTATGCACTCAAACAGAATAAGATTTGGCTCTTTGTCAAATAATTCCGGGTATCAAAACGAATATATAAATCAAAAAAGAATATGAAGCAACATAATATATTCATATATAAGCAATTATTTTCTAAGCAAAATATAATTTGGGCATTTATATACAAACCTAACCATTCCCAAATTAAATTCTACGTTCTGTTCTAACTGTTTATGTTTCATTGTTTTATATTTGATGTAAAAATCACTAACCCTAAATTTTATGAGAGATAATAAATCTGTAATTATTGACAAAAAAGTATATGATATGCTGTCTAATCATCCTGATTTATGCCATCGATATATATTGAGGCTTTCTCATGCTCCTAAGAACTCAACAGTATTTCTGTTTCTTAGCCAGTCTGAAATGAAAAAATCTCCGTCTTTTGCTTTTAACATATCAGTTAGAGATATATAATCCTCTTCATTTTCAGATAAAATTGTCACCTCTATGCCCTTTACATTTATTTTGCTCATGCTATCAACTCCTTATATTTCAACCTACAGCACATATTATCAATAATGATATTGAACTGCTCTTGGAACGCTAAATTACGGTAATTGTACCTAAAAACGCTCTCCTGAGCGTATTTATTGAGATGCTTCTTGCTGACCTGTATATGTGCTCCGTGCAGATGTCGTTTAAAGTTTGTCCAGAAGTTCTCAATGCCATTGGTGTGTATATCTCCAATTCCATAAATACCTCTGCCATAATTTGGTGTTAAACAAGAGCTGCAAGAGTGCTTTTTATGCCATTGAGATATGCCAATCCGAAAAGATTCAGATGGATTAACAAAGGATATAGGTTCCATAGATCAATTCGCTGTTCCCATCCTCTTTCCAGGGGAAAGCTTTCATTGTATGATTTATAAAATGCGGAATCAAAACCACCGAACAGAGCAGTCATAGCAATATCTGTTTCTCTGTGTCCGTAAGCAACTGCAGGATCTATGAGCACCGGCTTTCCCTGTTCATTTATCATATAGTTTCCGCTCCACAAATCTCCGTGTACCAGTGCAGGTTTTTCAGAAGGAAACAAATTCCTGAGTCGGCTGAACAATGCGCTAAATTTTATAGTCAAATCATTATCTATTAGCTTTTTATTGAATGCTATTTCAACCTGTGGTTCAAGCCGTTCCTTTATAAAGAAATCTGCATAGTTATCATGATATCTGTTACTTTGCGGCAGCGAACCCATATAATTATCGTTGTCCAGTCCAAAGGATGGGTTTGAATGTTTATGCATAGCTGCCAGGGCCCTGCCCATCTCCCCCTGGGCCGATGGGGTATCAGCCCCTCTCTCTATCCATTGGAGCATAAGAAATTGTTCGCTATCAGCAATTCCGCATGAAATCACTCCGGGAACCATGACACATCCGGTACTTCTTATAAGTTTCAGCCCTTCAGCTTCTTTATGGAACATTCCGGGATAACTGCTTTTAGTATTCACTTTAAGGAAATATTTACACTCTCCTGATTTCAACTGATAACAGGAGTTAATACTTCCGCCTGAAACTGATTTTATAGAGGAGGAGGATACGGCTTCTTCTCCCCGCGAATTAAGTGTTTGGTTAATAGATTCTAACAGAGTTTCGCTTATAAACATATTCTTAAATTTAACAATCATTAAAATGTGCTTTCAAAAAATTATCTTTGCGCTTCGAATGAAACATATCCGGAATTTTTGCATCATTGCACACATCGATCACGGGAAAAGTACGTTAGCGGATCGATTACTCGAATATACGAATACCATCAGTCAGCGCGATGCCCAGGCACAGCTTCTGGACGATATGGATCTTGAACGCGAGCGTGGTATCACGATAAAGAGTCATGCCATCCAGATGAAATATCAACTGGATGGCCAGGATTATGTTTTAAACCTGATCGATACACCAGGGCATGTAGATTTTTCCTATGAAGTTTCCCGCTCTATCGCAGCTTGCGAAGGAGCCTTACTAATTGTAGATGCATCGCAGGGGATACAGGCCCAGACTATTTCCAATCTTTATCTTGCTCTTGAGCACGACCTGGAAATTATTCCGATCCTTAATAAAATGGACCTTCCGGGTGCAATGCCCGAAGAAGTGAAAGATCAGATCATCGAGCTTATTGGCTGCAAGAGAGAGGAAATTATTCCGGCTTCCGGCAAAACAGGACTTGGTGTTCATGATATACTGAAGGCTATTGTAGCACGTGTTCCTTGTCCTAAAGGAGATCCGGATGCAGAACTGCAGGCATTGATCTTCGATTCTGTGTTTAATTCATTCAGAGGTATCATTGCCTATTTTAAAGTAATTAACGGTGAGATCCGGAAAAACGATAAGGTCAAGTTTATAGCCACAGGTAAGGAATACCTGGCCGACGAGGTGGGGACCTTAAAACTGCATCAGGAGCCTAAGGACGTAATCAGAACGGGTGATGTAGGCTATATTATTTCAGGCATTAAAGAAGCCCGGGAAGTGAAGGTTGGGGATACGATCACCCATGTTGATCGTCCGGCGAAAGTAGCGATTCAGGGCTTCGAAGAAGTAAAGCCGATGGTGTTTGCCGGGATCTATCCGGTAGATACTGAAGATTACGAGGAGCTTCGCGAAAGCATGCATAAGCTGCAACTGAATGACGCATCGATCGTTTTTGAACCGGAATCGTCAGCAGCATTAGGCTTTGGATTCCGTTGCGGTTTCCTTGGAATGCTGCATATGGAAATCATCCAGGAAAGGCTGGAACGTGAGTTCGATATGACGGTAATTACTACCGTACCAAACGTTTCCTATAAAGCATATACGACTAAAGGCGATCTGATCGTCGTAAATAATCCTTCAGACCTTCCCGATCCCAGTAAAATGGATTTTGTGGAAGAACCCTATATTAAAGCAAATATTATCACCAAATCGGAATTTGTAGGCCCTGTGATGTCCCTCTGTATCCAGAAGAGGGGAATCATTATCAATCAATCGTACCTCACATCCGATCGCGTCGAGCTTGTATTTGAACTGCCGATGGGTGAGATTGTATTCGATTTTTACGACCGGCTGAAAACCATTTCCAAAGGGTATGCATCTTTCGATTATCATCAGACGGACTATCGACGCTCAGATCTGGTAAGACTCGATATAAAACTTAACGGAGAACCAGTGGACGCGCTGTCGTCCCTGATCCATCGTACCAATTCGTATGATTTCGGAAAGAGGATCTGCGAAAAATTAAAAGAACTGCTTCCAAGACAACAATTTGAAATTATCATTCAGGCATCTATAGGCGCCAAGGTTATTGCCAGGGAAAGTGTAAGGGCTTTACGCAAGGATGTAACGGCAAAATGCTATGGAGGCGATATATCCCGTAAACGCAAGCTCTTAGAAAAGCAGAAAAAAGGTAAAAAAAGAATGCGGCAGGTGGGGAATGTAGAAATACCACAGTCGGCATTTATGGCGGTACTGAAACTGGATTAAAATTAGTATCAAGTAGCTGGTATCAGGTATCTGGACATAGGGCCGAATACCTGATACCCGACCAGATACCAGATACTTGATACTTGATACCAGATACTTGATACTATTATGCAATTACTTGACGGAAAATTTGTATCGGAAAAACTCAAGCAGGAAATTACTGCTGAAGCGGCAGGCATACTTGCCGTAAAGGGAAGAAAGCCCCATTTGGTTGCGATCCTTGTAGGACACGATGGCGGTAGTGAAACCTATGTTGCCAGCAAAATGAAAAACTGCGAAAAGGTTGGATTTAAATCTACCCTTTACAGATACGAGGAAACAGTTACAGAAGCAGAGCTCCTGAATAAGATCGATGAGATCAATAAGGACGAAGAAACAGATGGATTGATTGTTCAGCTTCCATTACCTAAGCATATTGATCCTGAAAAGGTTACTGAAAAGATAGACTACCGGAAGGATGTAGACGGATTCCACCCGGTTAACCTGGGAAGGATGATGCGAAATCTCCCCTGTTATATTCCTGCCACTCCTTACGGAATTCTGATGATGCTTGAAGAGTACAAAATTGAAACATCAGGAAAACATTGTGTAGTGGTTGGGAGAAGCAATATTGTTGGAAGTCCGATGAGTGTTTTGATGTCGAGAAATACTTACCCGGGAAATTGCACGGTTACCCTTACCCATAGCAAAACACGCAATCTTGAAGAAATCGTCCGCTCTGCCGATATTGTGGTTGCGGCTATTGGTAAAAAGAACTTTATTAACGCTGATATGGTAAAAGAGGGAGCTGTTGTGATCGATGTTGGAATGAACCGCGAAATATCTTCGGTTACCAAATCGGGCTATAAGCTGTACGGTGATGTTGATTTTGAAAATGTGGCGCCAAAAGCTTCCTGGATTACACCAGTGCCGGGTGGTGTTGGCTTAATGACGATTACGGGGCTTCTTAAAAACACACTGGCTTCTGCAAAGGGAGAGATTTACCGGTAGAGTTAACGGGGCGGTCTTCTTTTTGCTCCGCTTACAGCTTCTGCCGTATTCGGGTCTTCGGGCCAGGAATGTTTGGGATAGCGCCGCTTCAGCTCTTTTCTTATTTCAAAATAGGCGTTGGCCCAGAAACTTCTCAAATCTGAGGTGACCTGAACAGGCTTGTAACCGGGAGATAAAAGATGAATTACAACGGAATTTTTTCCGGCATTGATCTGAGGGGTTTCGAGCAAGCCAAATACTTCCTGAAGCCTTACAGCCAGTACCGGCTTTTCTCCATGCGGGAAGTATTTCAGAGGCACAAGAGAGCCACTGGGCACCCGGATGCCGGCAGGAGCTAACTTATCAAGCTGTATTTGTTTTTCGAAATCAAGGCTCTGGTGTAATACCTGTACCAGATTTATTTTCTTCAGGTCTTCATTCTTCTTCACTTTTTGTAAATAAGGCCACAGCCAGCCGCTGTTATTCTGCAGCAGGGAACCGGTAGTAACATCTGGCCATCCATCTTCAGGATTCCACAGCATAAGGCTCGTTACCCGGTTCTGCCATTGTTCAACGTCTTCATTAAAATTAAGTAACGCCTCCCCTTCTTCCTTTACAGCAGTTGAGACAGCCTCAACGATCCTTTCCTCCGGTGGCGACAAGATGGGTCTGGATTGCAGAACGATACTTCCTATCCTTAGATCTTTTGTTGCTATCAACCCTCCCTTTCGTGTATCCCAACTGATTGTATCACTTTCTTTTGCAACCGTGAGCAGGTCTTTCGGATTTAAAGGCGCGGCAAGAAAGATCTTACCCATCTTATAACGTGCGTCAAGCTGCGCTACGGCAAGCCAGGGCTCACCGGAAAGATCGTCGTCCTGGCTGACCGTTGCCATTTTACCGTTTGCAAGCTGAAACTGTGAAGAGTGGTCCTGCCTGGCACAGGCAATTCTTTCAGGATAAGCATAGGAAAGCAATAAACCGGTTTCATATGGATCAAAGGGGTCGTTATTCTCTGTAGCATTAAACAGCTTCCGGTAAGAAGAAGCGACTCTTTCGACATTATCCATTCTGCTCTCCTGCCGGTGCTGACGTCTGTGCCTCCTTAATGCCTCAATTCTTAAATTAAGATCTATAGAGTCCGCTCCGTTCAGTGGATCACGTTCTTCAAGCAAAGCAGCAATATCAGTAGCCAGATGGCTCCTGTTCATCTCTTTTGCCAGGATCAGCATATGGGCCAGCCGGGGGTGGCAGGGTAAAGCATGGATCTGTTTACCGTGAGTGGTAATTTTATTATTGTCCAGGGCTTTCAACTGATGCAGCATTTCAGAGGCCCTTGCCAGGGCTGCAGCAGGTGGAGGCGTAAGCCATGTCAACTGATAAACATCTCTGACTCCCCATTGCGCCATATCAAGTGTCAGGGGCGCCAGGTCAGACTCAAGCATCTCAGGTGTCCGGTAAGGCTCAATTCTCTCCTGTGTGGCCTTTGACCACATCCGGTAACAAACACCCGGCGAAAGTCTTCCTGCTCTGCCCGCACGCTGGTCAGCAGAGTCATTTGATACCCTGGTAGTCCGCAAGCCCGATAAACCTGATTTTGGATCAAAGGCAGGAATTCTTGAATACCCGCTGTCGACAACGATTTTCACCCCTTCTATCGTCAGACTGGTTTCTGCAATAGACGTAGCGAGAACAATCTTTCGTCTTCCCTTCGGATCCGGCATAATTGCCGCATTCTGTTCGGCAAAAGACAACTGTCCGTAAAGCGGGCGCACCACAATATTACCGGTGTGTTTTTTTAGTAAATCCCCGCATTTCAGGATCTCAGCCTGTCCGGGTAAAAATGCCAGAATATCACCTTCTTTCTCTGCGAGGGCACGTGAGATTATTTTTGTGCATACTTCCGGAAGCGGCATCTGGTCCGGTTCTCCTGTGTATATGATATCAACAGGAAAAATTCGTCCCTTGCTTTCTACAACGGGAGCAGACAACAACTCCGACAGCCGGGCCATATCGAGCGTAGCCGACATAACCATTATCCTGAGATCGGGCCTTAGCACCTGCTGGGTTTCCCGGCAAAGGGCCATTGCTATATCAGCATGAATACTTCTTTCGTGGAACTCATCAAAGATGACGAGTCCTGTATCTTCAAGTGCATTATCCTTGTGAAGCATCCTGGTAAGGATCCCTTCTGTTACTACTTCAATGCGGGTCTGTGCAGAAATCTTTTTTTCAAAGCGGATACGATAACCTACCGTGTGCCCGACAGGTTCCCCCAGCAGAGATGCCATTCTGCCCGCAATGGTGCCGGCCGCAAGCCTTCTCGGTTCGAGCATTACTATTCTTTTTCCTTTAAGCCATGGTTCATTTAACAGTACAAGGGGCAAAATAGTGCTTTTCCCGGCTCCCGGAGGGGCACTGACAATAAGCGTGTTGTTACCACTTAAATGGCTGGCAACCGAAGGAATAATCTCTGTAACCGGCAACCCGGTTTTAAAAGGATCGAAACTAAGACGCATGTGGAATTAACATGACTGTAAAGATAAAGAAGTTATTGATCATACTTTTCTAAGGAGCGATACTTAATTGAACTGCAGGCGAATTTTTAAGGAGGTAATACTTAATTCTGAGCTTTCGGGCTTCTTCAAGCCAGGATCTGATATGATAGTCCGAATTATTATTGCTTATCAGAAGAAGGTCAAATTTAACATACCGGCTGAGCTTTTCCAGTCTTATCTGCGGGTTTCCGTTTATTAACAGGTAGTGAACTGTAATAGACCCGGTATAGTCCTTTCCGTTGAACGAAGGATCGTAAAGAAGTAACCGCCTGCCTTCAAATTCATAGAAATGCCCGTCGGAATATAAACCGGTATGGCTAATGGGTTGACCAGATGGATAAAATTTTACGGTACTATAATTCTGAGCTGAAATAAACGGGCTTACAGAATAAGAAAAAGCCTTGCTCTTTTCATCCAGATTGGTTATGATATTTGCCTTACATCCATTAAAAAAGCCAATTGCAGTATTTTTCCGAACATTAAAGAGCAGGATTTCTTTCCTGTGATATTGAGAGAAAGACCGGAAAGAGTTAACCAGTGTCAGCAGAAACAGAACAGCGAGAGTCCCGTAAAAGAATGATTTTCTCTTATATTGAAAGGCTATGGTAAGAAAAAGCATCCCCGTGTAGATCAGAAGATAATACCAAAGTCCGAATTTCGCGCCGTGTACTCCTGAATAAGGAAGGTCCTCAATATAAAAAAGGCCCTTATTTACCCATAAAATCCCCCGTGAGAGGAACCATCCCAGGGCTTTAGAAACCGGATCAAAAGGAAGCAGCAGGAAGGCTATACCGGCATACATAATCAGTGTAACAGGCAAAACGATGAATAAATTGCTGAACAGAAAATAGAGGGGAAACTGGTTAAAATAATACAGGCTTAAAGGAAATGTGGCAATTTGTGCTGAGAGAGACAGGGAAGTATATCCCCAGATCTTATCTCCGGGCCAGTTACCGATTGTAATGAGGCGATAGATCCTGGGGTAAAAGTATACTAATCCGGCCACAGCAAGGTATGATAGCTGGAAGCCGATATCTTTAAGGAAATAAGGATGATAAATCAGAAGCAGCACTGCCGAAGCGGCAATGCTGTTAAACATGTTACTGTCCCTGTTCAGGGCTTTACCGGTTATAACAAAACTGATCATTACGGCAGCACGGCAGGCTGCCGGGGAGAGACCGGTCAGCAATGTATAAAACCAGATAATTATGATTATGATCAGCGCCTGCACAATCCGAAGTTTTCCATTCCTGCCCATAAACCGGAGCAAATACATCAGCATCGTCATAACCAAAGCCACATGCATTCCGGATACTGATAAAACATGCATGACTCCGGTTACCGAATAGGCTGTTATAACGTCTGTACTTAAACTCGCTTTGTATCCCAAAATAAGCGTGGAGGCAATCGCTGAGGCATCTTCATCCTTTATATATTTCCTGAACCTGGCCACCATTTGTTTCCGTAAAGAGAGGGCAAACAGGTTGATGCTTTTTTTTGCCGGCGTGTTTAATAGTTGTAACTGACTGGAATAGAAAAAGGACTGGTGGCAGATGCCCTGATCTGACAGGTATTGCCTGTAGTTAAACTCATAAGGATTAAGCGGCGGTTCTGTTTCTTTGTATACAGCCGGTATCATCAAACGGCTGCCGGCATCAGGTATTGACGGGAATCCTTCATCTGAATAAACCACAAGCAGCATCTTGCCGCATAAAGGGACAAGCCGGTCTCCTGATAATCCCTGTTCAACATTTGCCTCAAACCGGATCGTCTTGTTTGATAATCTGGGTTCTGAGCTGATCTGAACAAGTAAAGCTTCGGTTTTACATTTACTGAAATGATTATCAGGGTACAGCGGATGATGGGTGACGGCTATGGTACAGAAGGCCAGAAAAAGAAATATTTGGGATATAAAACCGGGCAGCCAACGATGCAGATAAAGCTTATCCTGCAGATATCTTAAATGCAGGACCAATAAACCGGCGAGTACGAACAGGCTCGCTGCCATAAGAAAATAAACAACAAAGGCGGAAGCCGGAAGATGCAGACCGGTATAAATACCCGCTATCGCCGGTAAAAGGATTCTTAGAAAGATAACATCTCCTTTAAAAAACATTATTATTAAAATTGAAACGCTAACTGGATTTTAATCTCCGATCTGTTATGACCTTCTATAAGGTCTGTTCCTGAGCCTGTTTCTTCCTGATTGGCATAACTGCTGATCGCGTAACGAACAGAAAGGTCAGCGGAGCGCTTAAACTTGTATTTGGCATTCACGTAAAAACGGGTACCGCAATTCTGGTATGCAGGGATAGAATAGCTGTATAAAACGTCATTTTCGAATGCATAGATCCTTGAATTAAAGCCATCAGTGTCAAATAGCGCAAAGCGAAGGTTCCCGCTGAACCTGGAACGCATTGGCTTGTACAGAATGTCCTGATATAGCAGGACGCCCTGTTCATGCGCCGCTTCTTTTTTATAAAGCGACAATTCTGCCCGGTTACGAAACTGAAATGGACCAGCTTTATAATCCAGCTCCAGCCTGAAGTTTTGATTCTGAACATCCTCCGGAAAATGTACCGTTGCTGTTGAATCGTCATTTTCCTGTTTAAATTTCAGTCTGTACCGCACTATAAGCTGCATCTTTTTATTTGCAGAATACGAAAAGCGGCATTGTATTTCGTAGCCGTGCGAAGGGGCATCAACTCCATACTTCAGCCAGGGAAAACGAAAAACGTCGGCATAAGCAGAAAGTTCGGTCTTAGAATCGGGATTAATGACAATTCCTGTGTAAAGTCCCTTTTCGGCAGTACCATTACTGCCTTCAGCCATTCCCTGATTATAGAAAGAATAGTAATTCTTCTGGTAATTTCTGTAAAGTAAAACAACAGAAACTTGTTTTGACAGACTTGCCATAGTTCCGTTGAGCATAGCAAAGCCCGAGTTCAGGCTATGAGAGGCCTCGCCGAAGAAATACATATTCTGCCAGTTATAATTATAATAAAGACCTGCATTATTTAAATCTGACCCTGTGAAATCATATTTGTCGTACAGGTGCTTTCCGGCAATGAAGCTCTTACTAAATGCAGTATGATAAAAAATGACGCCGGCTCTGAAAGAATTGACCTCATACCTGATATTCGCGCCATAAACGGATTGGCTAACGCTGTTATGGCGGCTTATTTCAGCGGGTGTCCGGTGGAGCCCGCTTTGCCCAAGGGTAGTAATTCCAACAGATGAACCGGATGTATCCGTTTGTGATAATGTGGCATCTGCCTTATGCATAGATGCAAAAGGCGTAAGTTCAAAGTGTTTGAAGGCTATAGATGCAGCTATTCCTCTTAAAAACATTGATTCGTTGGCGGAAGTGTAGGGTTTAAGTCCATCCTGCTGCTTTACTGCTGCAGCTAATGAAGCTCCTTTAGCGAAGCTTAATCCTGACCACATACTTAGCCCCTGTCCGAACTGCAGGGAATAATCTCCCAATATCAGTTTCCGGATCCTTCCGCTATTTTTATAAAAAATATTTCCGGAATAAAAATCAAAGCCCTGTTTTTCAGATCCGGATAGAAAGGCCTCCCCGGGATCTTTCTCCATCGTAAATGCCGCTGAAACATCACGGGCAGGGTGAGCCCGGTAACGCACAAGAATATGTTGGGGTGAGCCTTCGTAATATGACCTCCCTGCCGTATCAGAAATTAAGTATCCCCGTTGTTTTTGTATAAGCTGACCATAGGTAATGATGAGGTTCTGATCATTTTTATGGTGCGGATCTTTAAAATCGGGCGTATATATTTGTCCGGCTGTAACGTAGGGTAATAATTTTTCTATCGTTGCGGGATCGAATGAATCAACAGCCTGCAATTCCTGCAGTGCTATCAAGCGGCCATTCTCAGTACGATATTTCAACAGATTATTTATCTGAATGGGTGTAAGAAACAAAAATTCAGCAAGTTGGTCTTTTGTAGCTTCATTTAAATCCAACGGGTGCTTTTGATAATTTATCAGATTTTCTTCTAATGAGGAGTAATCCAGATCCTCGGCTGCATTTTCCGCTGCCGACTCAATAATAACTTCTGCCGTCGGATCGTTTTCCGTTTGTGCAAATAAAGGAGAAACACATACACACAAAAAGACGGGAATGCCCGATATCATTCTAAAACTCATAAGCGACAGACAGTTGAGGTGAGTATCCCAGATCGGGATGAAGGGAAAGGGCGGTATCAATTTTGAATGAATGATAACAACACCCAAAACCAGCAAACTGACGGAACGGGTTGGTCGCAATTCCTCCGCGGAATGAAAACTGATTTACGGGGGTGTATTCAATTCCCGATCTGAAATCACCTGAAGAATTTAATTCTTTTACTATAGCCGCATTGAGCAACACGTTGTCTGTGAACTTCAGGGAGGCACCAAGTTCAATTATTACAGGAATAACAGCGTTCACTCCGGCGTCATAAGCACTCCGGGAGGGGTTAGAGATATGTGTTCCAATAATCAGGTTATCGTCCGCCCTGTATTGCATACCGGCTTCAACCGACCACGTTTGGGCACTTCCATATTGTGCTATTCTTATCTGATGGATATTAAAGTCAAGGGATGCACTGACAGTACCTCCAAAACTGCGGGCATATGCCATTCCTGCCTTTTGCTCGCTGTATTCAGAAAAACCGTAATTCTGAAGGCTCAGCCCAAATACATTCTGATGATAGGGAATAGCAAATACAGCAGACTGTGTGCCTATTCCGGAATTAAAAAAGTTGCTTTCGCAGGCGAAAGCAACGATAGGTTTATGAATTGATGCAATACCAGCCTGATTGGATTGTAAACACCAGATGTCCTGTAACGCAACTCCTGCATTACCCTGGGCAGTGATTCGGGGACCAGAGTTAATCTCCTGAGCATGCAAACAACTCAGGGAACATACTAAGGCAGCAGCAAGGCTGAAATAGTGCATGAGAAAAGAGCTCGCTGATGTTTATGAAAGCGAAATTTAGGCTGTCGTTCTTTAATTTGCAAAATGTATCTTACATTGATTCCGTGTATTTTACCACGAAATCAATGTAAGATACATCAGTTTGTAATAGCTTCTGCTATGAGTTTCCGTGATAATTCTTTTCCAAGAAAACGATCAATAAGGGAATGAACGACATATAAGATAGGTGTCATGAGCAGCGCAACGATAAACTTATAGGTATAATTTACAAGCCCGATAGCTGCCACCATCTTCCAGCTCCAGTGATATTGAGGATTCAGATAAAAAGCAATAAAAATAACCACAAAACTATCTATCAACTGTGATACAACAGTAGAACCTGTTGCCCTTAACCATAAAGACTTTTCTCCTGTAATACGTTTTATCCGGTGGAAAATCAGTACGTCTACAAGTTGTCCGAGAAGAAAAGCGATAATAGAGCCAACAATGATCCACATACCCTGTCCAAAGACCCCGGTAAAAGCCAGATCCATGTTTACCGGACTTCCGTTAATTACCTGCCGGATCCAAAAATCAGCAGGATCAAGCCTGAGCACAACGGCGATAATAATAAAAGCATAGGCAATCAGGACAGCGGTGAGCAAAGACAGGAAACGTACCTGTTTCAGTCCAAAATATTCATTTATAATATCTGTAGATATAAAAACGAGAGGCCAGGTAAGCACGCCAGCCGACATATTAAATGATAAACCGGGGACCCCAAATAAATTTATATTAAACTTGCTGATACCTAACGAACCTTCTACCGTAAAAATTTTAACACCAATAAATTCGGAGAGAAGCGCGTTTGCTACAAAGAATGCAGAGAGAATCAGTAAAAGACGGCTTTCAGTGCTTTTGAATGTCATATTTTCTAATATGCAGATCAATATCGTCTATTATGACAATATTTAAAAACCCTTTCCAACGGACAGAATAATTTGACCAGACGGCGACAATTCCTGATATTCTGCGTATAATATTCTATTTGCAGGAATAACACCGTATCTGTCTGAATTAATGAGAACCGCGTGTTATTTCTTTACAAGAAAGATAAGAAAAAAGCGTTATTCTCTTAACTTATTTAACTTTACCGAAGAATTAAACTCAATTAATGAGCATTTTAAAAATATCCACTTTTCAGGCTTATCTGTTTTGGGAAAATATAGATAAGAATCTTCAAAATCTCGCGTTGCGCCTCTCTTCTATAAGAGAAAAAACTGACCTTATTATTTTACCTGAAATGTTCAATACAGGGTTCACCATGAATACCGGCCTTGCGGAGGAAATAAATGGAAGAACAACGCAGTGGATGCAGGAACAGGCGCTTCGTTTTGATTGTGTTGTTACAGGAAGCATTGCGGTAAAGGAGAACGACAGGTATTACAACCGCCTGATCTGGATGAGACCGGACGGTACCAGCGAGAAATATGATAAACTGCATCTTTTTAGTCCGGGCAGGGAAGACCAGATTTATACTCCCGGAAAGGAAAAGTTAATAGTAGAACTGAACGGATGGAAAATCTGCCCGGTGATCTGCTATGATCTGCGCTTCCCGGTGTGGCTCCGAAATAAGAACGAAGAATATGACCTGCTGCTGATCGTTGCAAACTGGCCTGAACGGCGTTCTCTTCATTGGCGGACTTTAATTCAGGCAAGGGCTATAGAAAACCAATCCTTCGTAATAGGAGTTAACCGGGTAGGGCACGACGGGAATGAATTATATCATTCGGGTGATTCTATGTGCATCGGTCCAAACGGAGAAACGATATATTATAAACCTAATGACGAAGACCTCTATACATTTTCGATTTCTCTGGACGACCTGATAAAAACAAGAAATAGTTTGCCCTTTCTCAAAGACGCCGACGATTACGAATTGCTTTAAATTTTAACAGAATAAGCCGTTACCTGATGCTGTTATTCTTTCTGCAGCCTGATTTTGTATTCCTCCAGCATTCCGGCTTCTTTTTCAGCGAGTTCAGGATATTTTAATGAGAGCCCTTTAAGTGTCTCAACGATAATGCTGATAACTGCGACCCTGGTAAACCATTTATAGTCGGCCGGAATAATAAACCAGGGAGCCCGGCTGGTAGAGGTAGCAGAGATGCCTTCCTGATAAGCTTTCATATAATTATGCCAACTGGCACGCTCCTCTATATCTGCTCCGGAAAACTTCCAGTTTTTATTTTTATCTTCTATACGTTCGAGAAAGCGCTCCTTTTGCTTTTCTTTAG
Source organism: Sphingobacteriales bacterium (assembly GCA_015654985.1). GTDB lineage: Bacteria > Bacteroidota > Bacteroidia > Sphingobacteriales > Sphingobacteriaceae > Arcticibacter. The sequence continues at coordinate 15,029 of JAATFW010000013.1, forward strand.
AAACGTGCAGAAAGAATTTCAGGATAACTGTTCCATTTTCCAAAAGGTGATCTTCAAAGTTACCGATGCTCTGGTATCTTTTTTTCCAGAAGTCATTGTCTAACTTTTTAACCGTATCATAGCCGGGAAGGTTCTCCTTCAGAACAAGTTCAGGATGTACCTTACATACCAGCACATTTTCATAATGCGAACGGTTATGAATTCCGATCCTTCCTTTTTCAGGAAGGGCCTTATAATGTCTCCACAAAAAATCATGTTCGAGATCCTCAGGGCCGGGCTGTTTAAAACTGAATACCTGACACCCCTGCGGATTTACACCACTCATGACATGCTTAATAACGCTGTCCTTCCCGGCGGCATCCATCGCCTGAAATACGATGAGCAAAGAGAAAGATTTTGCTGCATAAAATTTGTTCTGAAGAGAGGCGAGTTGTTTCTTAAATTCATTAAGAACTTCTTTAGAATCATCCTTATTAAATCCGCCCGTATACGCGGTATCATATTCTTTTAACGAGATCTGCGATTTTTCTTCTACTTTGAATTTTTTCAATAAGGAATCCATACTTTTACATTTTAAATATTTGCTGTGGTTCTGAAAGAGCCTGATAGCTGCTTAACCTTTAAAAAACACACTAATCTGATGAAACCATCATGAGCGTATTCGATTTTTTCCGGTTCAAAATAAATATAATCCGCAATCAACAGGTCTGTTTCCATTATAAAAACAATTCGTTCTGATAAAAATTTTTCTTATTGTTGTTCGTTTATTCACAATGTTCATCATTTAATCTGATAAAAGGAAACAGATGAACATTGTTTTGATTTAAAATATGTTTATAGAAATTAAAAACAAGCCTCTAAGGTATACAGTCATTTTTATATATTTTGTTATCATCTTTTTTTGCGCACTTGAGTTAAATTTCCTTTGGCTTTTTGGCTACTCTCCTACTATCAGAGACATCAGCGCACCGAATATGAGGATCGCCTCTGAACTCTATACAGCCGATGGTAAGCTGATTGGCCGGTATTATAAAGAAAACAGAACTCCGGTGGAGTTTAACCAGATAACCAAAGCAACTGTAAATGCTTTGGTAGCCACAGAAGACGCCCGGTTTTTCAGCCATTCGGGTATTGATCTCAGATCTTTGTTCTCCAGTGCTGTTTCAACAATCTCGGGCGATAAAAGAGGGGGAAGCACTATTACCCAGCAACTTGCTAAAAACCTTTACAGAACCCGTAATAACAAGCAACAGGGCCTTATTAAATATATTCCCGTGGTAAGGACCATTGTTTATAAATTAAAGGAATGGCTTACCGCCCTAAAGCTGGAAAAAGAATATTCCAAAGAGGAAATTCTCACCATGTATCTTAATACAGTGCCCTTTGGAAATAATACTTTTGGAATAAAAACAGCCGCAAAGAAATATTTCAACAGAGAAACCGATAAGCTGGAAGTAGAGCAATCGGCTCTGCTGATTGGTATGCTTAAAGCCACCACAACTTATAATCCTGAAAACAACCCCGAAAAAGCAACTGAAAGAAGAAATGTGGTACTTTCGCAAATGGTAAAATATAAGTACCTGACTCCTTCAGAATACAGGATATACAGCAAACGCCCCCTCAATATTCATGTAGTAGATATTACCGATGAAGATCAGGGTGATTCTTATCTGCGTTCTGCCGTGTCCAGATATCTGGATAAATGGTGTGATGAGAACGGCTACGACCTTTATGAATCAGGCCTGAAGATCTATACTACAATAGATTCGAAATTGCAGAAATATGCTCAGGAAGCAGTAACCGAACAAATGAAGGTGCTGCAAAGAAGGCTCAATAATGTTTGGGGAAATCAGAATCCCTGGCGGGATACTGATGG
>JAATFW010000320.1 GCA_015654985.1 Sphingobacteriales bacterium
GATCCTGCCAGCAGCTTACAGAAACTGAAGGGCTGTTCGCCGCCGGTAAAAGGGGCGGCATCCAGCAGCAGATCGAGCGCGTAGCCGGTATTGCGCCGTTGTACACTCTTTTTGGGAAATTCTTTGATGATCTCTTCCCGGTTCCCCGGATCGCTTAAAAGGGTATAGAATGTATTGTAAATTTGTGCCTCGAGGCTGCTGCCAATACACTTTTTATAAAAGCTTTCTTTATCAAGGTCGCCGGCAGTGATCTCCGAGCCGTCGCTCAGAATGGCTTTTATCCCCAGCAAATGTTCTCGCGTGCTTCCGTAAACTATAGAATTGGCGCCGCAACTGTTATTGCCCACCATCCCTCCTATCATTGCCCGGTTGGCGGTAGAGGTTTCGGGAGCAAAAAATAATCCATAGGGCTGCAGGAAGATGTTTAAAACATCCCGGATCACGCCGGGCTGCACCCGTACCCACCGTTCTTCTGCATTCAGTTCAAGAATACCGGTGAAATGCTTTGAAAGGTCGACAATAATGCCGTCGCCAACAACCTGGCCTGCCAGAGAGGTTCCTCCGCACCTGGGAATGAGTCCGGTTTTTTCTGCTGCTGCAAAACGGACCAGCTTCCTGATGTCTTCAACGGTGCGGGGCACCGCGACCGCCAGCGGCATCTGCCTGTAGGCGGAAGCATCTGTAGCATACAGGATCTTCTGCAATGAATCGCAGTACAGCTCACCCTCCAGGTCTGCACGCAGCCGTTCGAGTTTATCTTCCGTATTTTTGGGGAATGGTGCAGCCATATCAATCCTTATCTCCTGAATTCATATAAATGCTGTTCGCATTTATCCTTGTAAACAAATTTTAAAGGCAAGGTAAGCAATTTTAAAAAATTAGTTTAAAATCATTTTGACTATTTAAGCCAGATAATGGAATATATTTTACCATATAATGCCATTTTTTAGATTATTATTAGTATTATTGTTTAAACAAATAAAAAATTGGGCACCATGAGCAAAGATCAGCTATTTGAAGCATTATGGGATCAATACACCCAAATGACTCCTTCTGCAAAGCAGATACACCAACTATTTGAAGAACAGGGTGAGCATGTTCTGAATGATCATATTGCCATAAGAACTTTCAACGACCCCAGGGTGAATATTGAAGTGCTGGCAGCTCCCTTTAAAAAACTGGGCTACGTTGAAAAGGGCGATTATGAATTTAAGGAAAAGAAATTATTTGCACACCACTACGAACACCCGGAGGATAAGGATGCACCTAAAATTTTCATCAGCGAATTACTGCTCGAACGCTGTTCTGAAGAACTGAGGCAGATCGTATCGGCATTGCTTGACCAGATCCCTTACTCAGAGCTGGATATGGACAGCCTGCTGCTGAAAGGACGGTTATGGAAGCTTTCGTCCAAAGAATATGATCTGCTGCAAAAGGAATCGGAGTATGCCTCATGGATGTATGTTTTTGGGTTTTGTGCCAATCACTTTACCGTATTTGTAAATAAACTGAAAAATCACAAAAGCCTGGAGGAAGTAAATGATTTACTGAAAAGTGCCGGATTTAAATTAAATGATGCGGGAGGGGAAATCAAAGGATCGCCTGATCAGCTTCTTGAGCAGTCGAGCACGATAGCAGACCAGGTGCCGGTTGAATTTGACGATGGGGTTAAGGTCATTCCGGGCTGTTATTATGAATTTGCGCGGCGCTATCCGCTTAATGATGGCAGTTTGTATCAGGGTTTTATTGCGGCTTCGGCAGATAAGATCTTTGAAAGTACGAATGTTTCTCTGGTGGAGAAAGTGAAAGGAAGGTTGTAGGTTGTAGGTTGTAGGTTGTAGGTTGTAGGTTGTAGGTTGTAGGTTGTAGGTTGTAGGTTGTAGGTTGTAGGTTGTAGGTTGTAGGTTGTAAAATAATTCATTGTTTTATAAAAAGCACAACAAGTGCTTTTATTTTTAGCATAATAATAGTATGACGGAATATAAAAACTTTAAGGTTATCATCGCCGGGGCGGGCGGCATTGGCAGGGCGGTGGGACTCCTGTTGGCGGAATATGCTGATTTTGGGGTTAGCCTTTTTCTGGGCGACAGGGATATTGCTGCCGCCACGGATGCGGCCCACTGGATCAGGACGGGCAGCACCAGGGCGGTACACACGGAGGCTTTTGGATTGTTACCCGGTTACGAGAATCAGGAAAATTCTGTTTTCGTTCATGCCGATATCATCCTTGACTGCCTGCCTGGGTCTGAAGCACCTAGGATAGGGGCTATTGCAAAGAAACACGGGTTGCATTATGTAAACCTTACAGAATATGTGGAAGAAACGGAGCAATTAAAAAAGATGGCCAGAGATGCCCGCACGGGGTTTATTCTGCAATCGGGACTGGCACCGGGTTTTGTAAACATCCTGGCAAATTCGCTCTACAAAGAATTTGTTCTGCGCTTCAAAAATGAAAAGGTAGAATATATAGGAATGAAGGTAGGAGCTTTAACGGAAAATGCAGAATCTCCTCATTTCTACGGTTTAACCTGGAGCCCTGTGGGTGTGGCAACGGAATACCTGAAAGATGCCCTGATCATAGATAATTTTAAAAAAACCAGTGTCCCTTCGCTTTCTGACCAAAGCAGCATTATCATTAACGGAATCCAATACGAGGAGAATTATACTTCGGGCGGAGCGGCTGATCTCCCCGACGCTTTTGCAGGCCTGGCCAGAAAGCTGGATTATAAAACATTACGCTACCCGGGACATTACAACTGGATAAAGAAACTATTGCAGCAGGTTCCTCAGGGTGCCGACCCTGTTGAATTTTTAGAAAAGCACATGCTTTCTTCCGTTCCCTTAACAGATAAAGATATGGTGGTTATTTATGCTTCGGTAAGAGGATATGATCATTTAACTCACCTGCGCTCCATAGAGAAAGCGTTTAAGATCGGGCCGGCAAGAGTTGGAAATACCACCATGAGGGCCATACAGTCTACTACAGCGGCGCCTATGGCCGAATGTGTGCGGATGCTTCTTACGGGCAGGCATAAAGGTGTAATTTTACAAAGTCAGATCGACCCTGCAATCTACCTTACCGGCCCTTTTATACGGGCGGTTTATTTCCCCGGGGAAAACATCAAAAAGAATGAGCAGGACGCCGGTGTAACGGCAGCAGCCTGATTTGTTACCGCTGCTGCCCGGGTTCGGGTACAGGGCAGGTGCGTTTAAAAACGGTACCGAAATTAATAGTAGTTTCCGTTCTTAATATTCCCGGAATTGCATCGATCTTGTCGTAAAGAACTTCCCGCAAATGGTCATTGTTGCGGGCCACGATCTTTAAAAACAAGGTATACTGTCCTGAAATATAGTAGCATTCTACTATTTCAGGGATTTTTCTAAGGGCTTCAATGATCTTTTTGGAGCTTGGATCTTCCTTGAGAATGATGCCGGTAAATGCGCTGCTTTCATAGCCCAGTTCTTTTTCATTTAAGGATACCTGGGTAGTTTCAATAATGCGGTACTGCTTTAAACGGGCAACACGCTGGTGTACCAGTGAGTTGGAAATATTAAGCGATTTGGCAATCTGAATGTATGGCTTTTCAGCATCGTTTTGTAATTCGGTAAGGATGTTTCTGTCAATTTCATCCAGGGCATATTTATCACTCATAAGTTGTAAGTTCTACGTTGTAAGTTGTAAGTACAATCGTCTGAAATCCTCGGTTAAAAAATAATTAGTTACTTTATCGTTAAATATAACAACTCTTTAACATAAACACTCTTAAACAAATGTACATGAAGTTTTTTTAAGCTGCACACAGACGGATAAAAAAAGCCTGGGCCGGAGAAACTTACAAATAAAATAATAAACCGCATTTTTGACAAAACGAATCATATGGACTTTTTAAAAGCACTTGACATAGAAGAAATAAATCCGGGGGTATCAACCGGTGTAAACTGGCTGAAAATAACCGGTGAAATCCACTCTTATTCACCTGTTGACGGGAAGCTTACCGGCTCTGCAGGTACTGCCTCTGAACAGGATTACGAGACAGTTATCAGGACTGCCGGAGAGGCATTTTTAAAATGGAGAGAAGTTCCGGCTCCTAAAAGAGGGGATGTTGTGCGGCAACTGGGCGATGCTTTCAGGAAATATAAAAAAGACCTCGGTGCGCTGATCTCTTATGAAATGGGAAAGAGCCTGCAGGAGGGTCTCGGAGAAGTACAGGAAGTAATAGATATCTGCGATTTTGCGGGCGGGCTATCCCGGCAAATTTACGGCTTTACCATGCATTCTGAACGGCCCGGGCACCGGATGTATGAACAGTATCATCCGCTGGGGGTCGTAGGAATTATTACTGCCTTCAACTTTCCGGCGGCGGTATGGTCATGGAACAGCATGCTCGCCATCGTATGCGGGGATGTTGCGGTGTGGAAACCATCGCCCAAAGTTGCCCTCACCGCTATTGCCTGCCAGAAGATCGTAAGCAGGGTATTCAGGGACAATGACGTTCCGGAAGGCGTTTCATGCCTGATAACCGGGGATAATGCCCTGGGTGAATTACTGGCAAAGGACAACAGGGTACCGCTGATCTCGGCGACCGGGTCTACCGCTATGGGTAAAAAAGTAGCCTCGGCAGTAGGCGAAAGGCTCGGAAGATCGCTGCTGGAACTGGGCGGCAATAATGCCATTATCATTACACCGGATGCTGACCTTAAGATCGCCCTGACTGCCGCTGTTTTCGGAGCCATCGGAACTGCCGGGCAACGCTGTACCTCTACCCGCCGTTTAATTATCCATGAATCGATCTTTGATAATTTTAAAAGCAAACTGGTGAATGCCTATCAGCAGGTAAAAATAGGCGATCCGCTGCAGGAGGGAGTCCATATGGGGCCGCTTATTGATACTGCTGCGGTAGAAAATTATTGTGCCGCTATAGAGAAATGCAAAGATCAGGGGGGCAGGTTTATTGTAGAAGGCGGTGTTTTGGAGGGCAGCGGCTATGAAAGCGGCTGTTATGTAAAGCCTTGTATTGCTGAAGTGGAGGCCGGTATGCCGGTTGTTCAGGAAGAAACTTTTGCACCTGTATTATATGTAATGAAATATAAAACGCTGGAAGAAGCCATAGCGATCCAGAATTCGGTTAAGCAGGGGCTATCGTCGGCAATTATGTCGTTAAACCTGCGTGAAACGGAAGCGTTCCTATCTCATGCAGGCTCCGACTGCGGGATAGCGAATGTAAATATCGGAACGTCGGGAGCTGAGATCGGCGGAGCTTTCGGAGGTGAAAAAGAAACAGGCGGCGGCAGGGAATCGGGTTCAGATTCATGGAAAGCGTATATGCGCAGGCAAACGAATACGATTAACTACGGGAAAGATCTTCCGCTTGCACAGGGGATAAAGTTTGATCTGTAAAGTATAATCTGATATCTTTGTTATTCTGTTACCGTGGTAACAGTTACCACTGTAACTAAAAGTTTGATCTGTAAGTGCAGACGGCCTCCTACTCCATTTCGTCGTTCATCCATACGTCCTGGTATTCCTGGGGGTGCCTTTTGAACTGCGCATACACGTAGGAACAAAGGGGCAGTATTTTCATGGCATGCTGACGGGCATAATCTACCAGTGCCCCGAGCAGTTTCCCTGCAAGCCCCTTTCCTTCTGCAAGAGGTGATACTTCTGTATGGTAAACCGTTAGATGCCCCCCTGTTGTACTTATAATCATTTCTCCTACCTTCTCGTCGTCCTGCATCAGGTAGAAAGCACCGTGTCCCTTTTCGTTTAAACTCAATTGAATTTCATTCATAATTTCCTGAATTA
>JAATFW010000179.1 GCA_015654985.1 Sphingobacteriales bacterium
AAGTGATTTCAGCCTCTTTTTTATTGATGTTATTTTAATTGAGGCTTCTATCGGCTATCATTCTCATAAAAAATCCAGCAGAAAACTAACAATCTTTCATCGGGTTTTCATGGAAGGCGATTTATGATACAGCCTCTTTTTTTATGAATATCCTTTTGCAGATTCCACTAATTTCTGATTCCAGAATTCAGCTTTCTCTGTGAGCAACTTCAAATCCGATTCTTTATCGCGGTATTGCCTGTAAAAAATAATATTATTGCTGTTTTTGTTATCGAAAACAAGCTTCAGCTCTGAAACAGCCCCATTGTTCATTGTTTTAATGAGAGAGCAATTGCCTGCTTTCCGGACATCTATAACCAGCTCCTGCTGATTTTGCCCTTGATGATCAATGAAAATAAGGATTCCTTTAACCGGATCAAGTCCGATCTTCTTTAACGAAAAAGAATCAGAAAGTGAAATATCAGCCTTGTTCTGGCCTGCCAGCATATCGAAATGCCCGGATAGTTTTTGTAAACGTTTTTTTGAATTTATCCTGTTAATAATAATAACAGGTATTATAATAACGAGAGTGAGAATGACTATGATTATTGAATTGATTATAATATCGTTCATTTCGATCTTAATTTAATTAAAAGCGTATTGTATTATATAAGGACCAGCCTCATATCTGCAGAATAAAAATATAAGTTATAAGTATTATGAAGTCAGCTTTATAAGCAATAGAGAATTACTATTGCCATGCCTCATGTTACCTGGTTAAGGGAACGTATGGAAAGGGAAAAGAATAAGAGAGAGGGCTGCCGATTGTACATAATCTGCCATCAGATTTAATACCACTACAGCATTACGTCCCGGAATCTGGTTGACCGGATTGCCGGCCTCAATAAAAACAGTATAAAACGGGCTTCGGATAGCCACAGCTATCGCAGGGTTTATAATCGGGTTACTTAATAGGAAATACTTGGAAGAATTTTCAGCAAGGCAACGATCAAAGCTCAATTCTGCGTGGTTATCCTGAGGATGAACCTTTAAAATAGCCGAATAGCTATTCCCGGTCTGCGTGATATTGCTTACAGAAAAAATCAGTAAAAAGATCAGGAAGTTCGGCCACCGCTGGTTCATGCCCAAAAGTATAAAAATATTTTTAGCTGGGAGACTGATATTAAAGGATACAAATGAAATAAAATACTATAGCTTTACACTGGTTCAAAAAAATATTATTTTAGCAAAAAGATATCACAGAATGTTCGGCAGGCGGGCGTCTTTTATCTTTTGCAACAGATAAGGAGATATATAGTTATTACCTGTCTGGTTTTAGTTATTTCCTGTGTGGAAGTAATTTTCGGTATAGTTGAAAAATGATGATGATAAACAGCAAGCCGGAATCAGGCTTTTAGCGTATTTTAACCATTTAATAAATCTATAATATATTTTAACAGCTTATTAATTTAAAATTGTATTGAGAATATGATCTGATATGATAAGTTGATTCTATGCGTTAATACTGTTTAACGCTGGTAAAGCGTAATGAAATCTATAGAAGTATGGATGAATTATTTTAATTGTTCATGAATGAAGGCATTCGTCACACTGCTTGCTCTGCTATTTTTTACAACCTGCCTGCATTCACAAAACAGGTATGAAATAAGAGGTATTGTACAGGATACTTTGGGAACCGGAATTGCAGGTGCCACGGTTAAACTTATATCTTCTGCAGATTCCGTTTCTGTCAGAACGGGCGACGAAGGGGATTTTATACTGAGCGGAATTATATCTCTCCATTTTGTGCTCACTGTCAGTAATCTTGGATATCAGACATTAGAAAAAGAATACGCCTTTGATGGCAACAAATATCTTATTCAGATCGATCCGCTCCAGCTTCAGCCCCAGTCTTACGAACTCGACCAGATTTCTATCCTTGCCAAGAGAGCGGTTATTATTAAAAAAGATACCATAGAATATCAGGCGAGAAATTACCGTTTGAGAGAAAATGCGTTTACCGAAGATTTACTTAAAAAACTGCCTGGCATTAGTATTAACAGGGAGGGAAACCTGATAGCACAGGGAAAGATGATTACCCGGGTGAAGGTGAACGGGAAGGACTTTTTTGGTGGAGATGTTGAAACTGCAATAAAAAATATTCCGGCAAACCTGATAGAAAAGATCCAGGTGATTGATGATTATGGAGATAAAGCAAGGTTAACAGGGGGAAGCGACGGGAAATATCAAAAAATTATAAATATCAAAACCTGGGCAAACCTTCGTAAAGGATACTTTGGCAATGCTTCAGCAGGGGAGGGGAACGAGGGCCGGTACCAGTTTTCCGTGCTTGGTAATTATTTTAATAATAGCCATGAAATGGCTTTTTATGGGAATCTTAATAATAATAATGCCGGTATGCCCGGCGCAGAATATGCGATTAATTCTGCTGCAAACGGACTTACTACGGTGAGTGCGACAGGAATAAACTACCGTGAAAAATATAATAAAAACTTAAGTTCGTATGGAAGTTACAGTTTCGCCAAAACCCGTAATAATCTTCATTCTGAAACTTACAGGCAGAATATTTATCCTGATAATACATTCATAATCAATAGAGATACCACCACAGACAGTAGCGTTAGTTACAATCATGTATTCCAGTGGACTTTGGAATATGAAGATAGTTTGAACTTTGTGCAGGTTTCCCCGACACTGAACCTAAATGATAAAAATACATCCAAAGACGTATTCTTAACCCAGAACAAACAGATTAATTCGTTTATTACAGATAAACTGGATCAGATCTCTTTCGAAAAGATGCTTTCGTCTATGCCTTCTGCAGGCACCAGGATCGTGGCCAATCATAAATTTGGAAAAACCGGGCGCAATCTCTTTGCTGAAATTAACCTTAAAACCGGGAATAATACATCCGAACAGAATGTTACTGCCCGGATGCTTTTTTATGACCGTGCAGGAAACTTAAACCTCGATTCTTTGCAAATGCAGTTTTTGAAAAATGAAAATGAAAACTTTAGCGGCAGCTCCAGGGTCTCTTATATTGAGCCTTTGGGGAAGAATTCGAGAATTGAGCTGGGTTATGCCTTTAGCTATTCCCATTACATTAATAACCGCCAGGCCAGCCGTGCTGATCTCAGGCGCAAGATCGACTCTTTGAGTAACCGGTATGCGTATTCGTTTACTACAAATACCGTCAGTTTGTCTTACAGACATAATGGTGCGAAACATGCCTATACCCTGGGATTGAATGTTCAGCCAACGCTACTTTCAGGAGAATCAATCAGTAAAAATATTAATATTAACAGAGAAGGCCTCAACATTGTCCCTGAGTTGAATTACAGTTATTCATTATCAAATGAGCAGTCGTTAAGCATAAATTATGCTGCCAGCAGCAATCCTCCTTCTTATCTTCAACTGCAGCCGGTTACTGATATTACCAATCCCCAATATCCGGTGACAGGGAATCCCACTTTAAAATCAGAGCTCTGGCATAACGTTGATATTAGTTATAACAGTTTTGATATAGAAACCGGTAAAACCCTGTTTACAAGTTTGAACGGTACTTTTATTCAGGACCAGGTAGTTACAAATACCGTGCTGATAAGTAAAGAAGATAACGTTATTACTCAGGAAACACTGTTTAAGAATGTAGATGGCAGTTTTATGATCGGCGGAGTATACAATCTGTCGATGCCTTTTTCTGAACGTAAATATATTCTCGATCTCAATGGTTCAGTTAATTATAACCATAATATTTCCATGAGTAATTTTGAGAAAATGAGCAGCCGGAACCTGATTATTTCGCAGGCTGTAAGAATGCAGGTTAATCCGGGAGATGTTCTTGAATTTTATCCTTCTGTTGTTTATACGTATAACAGGAACCGGTATTCCATTGAAGATTATACCAAAACAGAACTTTCGACCTGGGCGCTTGGAGCCAGCGGACGATTAAATCTGTTTCCCACTCTCATTTTGGGAGTCGAGGCCGACAAAAGCTTTAACAAAGGGTTCTCCGGCACTGGAAAGACTAATCCGTTCATTCTGACTACCTATATTGAGAAGCAGTTCCTTAAAAATAAGCGGGGAGCTTTCAGGTTTTCAGGATTTGATCTGTTCGATCAGAATACCAGTGTAAGGAGAACTATTCTGAACAATTCGATTATGGATAACAGAAGTAACAGGCTCGGCAGGTATTTTATGCTCCTCTTTACATTAAATCTGAATAAGTTTGAATCCTGAACGCCTGTAAGACAAAAATAGTTTTAACAAAAAACCCCCTGTATTTTATACAAGAGGTTTTCAATATAGGGATGGGAATTAATATTTGAAATTTTAACCAGTCTGGCTATTGTGCCAGTAAAACATTGTTAATTACATGGGCTACCCCATTGGTCCCCTGAAGGTCGAATACAGTTACAAGAGCAGTATTACCGGCGGTGTCAGATAATTCAAGATTTTTATTTGCGTTTACTTTGAGTGTAAGCGTTCCACCATCTATAGTGGTTAACGTAGCAACACCCTTACCTGCAGTCAAGGCCTTAATAATATCGGCTTTGGTGTATTGTCCCTTCACGATCTGATTCCTTAAAACCGGAGCAAGCTTCGCGGGATCTTTTAGCAAGCTATCAGCTTTAGACCCGTTCGTAAAAGCCTGATCAGAAGGGGCAAAAACGGTATAAGGACCGGAATCTTCCAACGTACTTTCGAGCCCCGCTGTTTTTATTGCACCGGCAAGTATGGTATTATATCCCGACTGCGATATCGCCTGTATTACATTACCTGTCGCTGCTGCGGGTTGTTGGGTTGCAGCAGATCCTGAATCTTGGCTGGTTGCACTATCTCCCGTTGTGGCACTATCCTGTGTTTGTGCATAGATGGCCGTAGTTCCTGTAATTGTCAGAAAAGCACCTGATAAAATTATCCTTTTTATTTTTTTCATAAATTAACTGAATTGGTGTTAAAAATTTATCAGCTACTCTTATAGATATTTTCATGCCAGTAGAAGAGCATTCAGACAATGTGCTGCTAATTAAAGTTTTATAAAATTCAGTATTAGGAAGGAGTGATTAATTTGTCGAAAAAAACCACAAATTGTTCTGAAAACCATCAATCAGGTTATTCAGAAAAAATGTTACGACTCGCATCCATATACCACTACACTTAATGGTGCTAAATGAACAGTGTTTTGACCCGCGGCAATTATGGATATGATTTTCGTAGCTTCCTCCTTATTTTCAAGCCATTGCTGTTCTTTCGAGTCTATTATTTTTATCCAGTTGTTACCCCAGAATGGTAAATCAAGCGTCAGGCTTTTTTCTGAAAGATTAAAATAGCATAAAGCATGACGGTTACCATCCTGATTTTGCCTGTGTAAAATAATAGCATCTTCTCCGATGCAGTTTACTCTTACATCACTTTTGGTAAAATTTCCGAAAACCGGATTTAAATTTCTCAGGGATATCAGTGCTTTATGCCATTGTAAAATAAGTAAGTGACGTCCTTTAGTACGCTGGTCCCATCGGATCTTTGACTTATTAAACGTTTCTTCTGATGCAGGATCGGGTGGTTCTGCATTCCATCGAAGATTTTCAAATTCTTTTTTTCGTCCTTCCTGTACTGTTTTGATCAGAGCTTCTTCTGAGTGATCAACAAAATAAAAGAAAGGATTTTGCTCCCCGTACTCTTCTCCCATAAACAGCATTGGGATATAAGGAGATAAAAAAATTGCTGCTGCTGCTATTTTAAGCCTTTCAAAGTCAACCAGGACAGAAAGCCGTTCTCCCATTACCCTGTTGCCCACCTGATCGTGATTTTGATTGAATATAATAAATTTATTACCAGGTACACCGGCAGATGATGTACCATGTTTACGTTTCCGGGCTTTAACATATTCTCCGCTATGCACAAAACCATCAGTATAAGCTTTAGCAAGTTGTCCTATTTGCCCAAAGTCTTCATATCGCTCCTTGCCTTTTTTATCCAGCAACACGTACAATGCATGATGGAAATCGTCCATCCACTGAGCATCAAAACCCGATCCTCCGGCCTCTGGTGATCTTATAACACGGGGGTTGTTAAAATCGCTTTCTGCTGTAAGATAAAATCTTCGTCCCAGTTTTTGCTCCAGCAGTTTTACCTTCTGACAGATCAGTTCCCATATACTTACTGCTCCTGAATCATATATAGCATGTATAGCATCAAAGCGCAGCCCATCAATATGATAGTTTTGGAACCAGTGAAGCGGATTATCAGAAAAATATTCTCTTACGCCATCAGACCAATCTCTATCGAAGTTGAAAGCATTGCCCCATGGCGTGTAATATATATCAGTAAACCAGGGTCCAAACTCCGGAAAATAATTTCCTTCAGGACCCAGATGGTTATAAACCACATCAAGAAATACAGCAATTCCTTTCTGATGACAGGCATTTACCAGTTGCTTTAACCCGTCGGGACCGCCATATGAATTTTGAACTGAATATGGGTAAACTCCATCGTAACCCCAGTTACGTTTCCCGGGAAACTGCGACACCGGCATTAACTCAATTGCGTTTATACCTGTGTCGGCAAGTTCATCAAGTAAAGGAATAATTGCAGCAAAGGTACCATCGGCGGTAAATGTTCCTGTGTGAAGTTCATACAGGATGAGATGATTAAACGGGATTCCCTTCCAGTCATTGTCAGTCCAGTTAAATGCTCCATGGTCGATCACTTCCGACGGCCCATGGACTCCTTCAGGCTGGGAGTGAGAAGCCGGATCGGGAAGGGCAGTTTTACCTTCAGGACTGAATAAATAACGGGTTCCGGGTAAAATTCCTTTCAGCTCCGCTTTAAAGTATCCCCATTCATCCTTTCGCATTTCCACTTGTTGTTTAACAGGATGTGTCAGATGCAAGGTCATTTTTTTCTTTTCCGGTGCCCATGCAGAAAATATGCAGGTTTGATTGCCGTCTATATAATATGCCCCCGTTTTAGGAATGAAAATTTGGGAACCGGGTACTTTTCTAGACATATTGTTCAAGACGTATGATAATTCCTTCATCGCCGCTCAGACTTATTTGATCGCTAACACTGAGCCCTTCAAGTTCCGGTGAGGTAGCTAACTCAATAACCCCTGTAAACCTAACATTACCTGAAGTAAAATAACATGGCCTGTGACTGAGGTTAAGAATGGTCATAAAAGCCGGATACCCCTCTTCATGCCGGATATAAGCGATGCTTTGTGAATCAGACTGAACCGGTTTGTATATTCCGGCCATTAGCGAAGGTTCACTTTGTCTTAATTTAATGAGACGCCGGTAAAGGGTGAGCATGGAATAAGGATCATTTTTCTGAATTCTCACGTTTTCACGTTTAAAAGACTTATCGATCCTCAGCCAGGGCTTTCCAACTGTAAAGCCGGCATTAGCAGAATCGTCCCATTGCATAGGCGTTCGGGAAGGATCGCGGCTAAGGTTTTTTTCAGGCATGTTCAGGCCCTGTGGGTCCTGCACTTCTTCAAATGGGATGGGTACGTCTTTCATACTTATTTCATCTCCGTAATAAATAGTTGGAGTTCCTCTGAGCGTTAGCAACAGCATCGCAGCAATACGGGCCTGCTGGATTCCAACTCTGCTGCTTATTCTGGGCCTGTCGTGGTTGCCAAGAACCCAGTTTGGCCAGCCTCCTGCAGGTAAGGCCCCTTCATACTGGTCGATTGCCAGCGCAATTTGCCGGGCGTCCCAGGGAAGATCGATCAGCAGGAAATTAAAAGGCAGATGTGCCTCTTTATTATCAATGCCATAATACGTAACGAGTTTGGCTATTGGTAAATAGATCTCTCCGATCATCATCCGTTCGTCGTAGCTGTCGAGCACATCTCTCATTTTCCGGATAATTTCGTGAACTTCGGGCTGATCTGTGGAGTATACAGGTAAAAGTTGCTCATAAGTGCTCATATAAGGCTGATAATCTGGATTGGGCGGATTATCCCTTAATAATTCGTCTTTTATCATATGCCACATAACATCTACCCTGAAGCCGTCTACACCTTTATCGAGCCAGAAGCGCATAACATCCAGCATTGCCATCTGAACTTCCTGGTTTCTCCAGTTAAGATCGGGCTGTTCCTTTAAAAAAGCGTGATAGTAGTACTGGGAAGTATCTTCATCCCACTCCCAGCCGCTGCCCCCGAAAACACTGAGCCAGTTGTTTGGTACTGTTCCATCAGGTTTTGCATCCTTCCAGATATACCAGTTGCGCTTAGGGTTGTCACGGGAGGATTTAGACTCAAGAAACCATGGATGCTGATCTGAAGTATGATTAGGTACAAGGTCGAGGATTATTTTCATTCCTCTCGAATGTATCGCTTCTAAAAGATCATTAAAATCATTTAATGTACCAAAAAGAGGGGAGATATCTGTATAATTAGAAATGTCATAACCAAAATCGGCCATAGGAGAGGGGTATATTGGCGAGAGCCATACCGCATTTACTCCCAGCCATTGTAAATAGTCCAGGCGTTGTATGATGCCGCGTAGGTCACCTATTCCATCGCCATTGCTGTCCTGAAACGAGCGGGGGTAAATCTGATAAACGACTCCTTTATGCCACCAAAGGTATTTCTGATCTTCTTTCATGTCCATTTTTGCAATATATAAAAGCATTCCCGTCCTTTTTTGTTTTTCTGTTATATAAAAAGGAGCAGGCAGTATCTTCTGTATGCAGGAACTGCCGGAGTGTCTTATTAAGCACAGCAGGAAGATAAGATGTTACTTATATCGTTTGTTTGTTCTGATTAGAATCAGCAGGATAATGACCAGGGCGGCTACCAGAACTTTCAGCATAGGGTAAAGATATGAATGAGAGCAAACCTATTAAAAATATCTTTCAAGCGTCAATCCGTAGCTTAACATAAGGTTCTCTCTTTGGGTTCGGTTCTGACGGTTGTAGCTAAAGGATGTGGTGAAACTTAACCATTTCATTAGCTTCAGCGACAGATTAGCATTCGACCGGATAATATAATCGTTTTTATCATTAAGAGAATTCTGTAAAAAGCCGGAGCCATCAGCTATAATTATGTTATGAACGTTAAATCTGAACAAAAGGCGCAGTGAATTTCTGAAAGTATGGTACACATCCCGGGTAGTGTCGTTCAGATAAAGGTCACTTTTATCGTACAGGATTCCATTACTGATATTTAAAAGGGTATTTTTCTTATCAATAAGGTTATAAGCTATGCCCAAACCTGTAAGCAACTGGTTATTTATTTTTAAAGAATAACTGGTATTATAATTAGCCAGACCCCAGTAAAAGAGGTGAGGCAGAGTTTTATACAGATTAAAATCAAGTGAAGACGAAAAGTCATTATTGGTAAGATTACGATCCTGTTTGCCATATACCCAGGTGTTGGAGGCGTTTAATGAGATGCTTTTCTTTCTGATGCCAAGTTTCACGGCATTGTTAAGCAGGTACGAATCCCCATCGTTTGTCTTATTAACAGAGCCGGTCGACTGGTATCCTGCATAATAGTGAGTTGTATCAGTAAACTGGGCAAAAGAAGTTTTCCAGAACGCTATAATAACAAAAAATATAAGGTATTTAACCATGTTTCATTTCCTTGTTTTTTTAGTTGCTGCCGTCATACGAATATATGGACATTCAGAAATCCCATGAACTTGCCTTGAAACTGGTTTTTTCATAATGCGGATAAATGATTTAAATAAAATAACCAGAAGGATCAGGAACAGTTTTGATAATTTGATTTTAGGATTTAATAAAACCATCGTGAGCATTTGCAGAGATCTACAAACCGGGATGGACCGGGCGAAGCACTCTCCCGGACACCTTTAAAGCAAATAACAGAGTACTCATGATAGCTTCATTGCTAACAAAAACAATTATTTCAATGAAAATTGTAAGACTCTATTTTTTCTGCAAGAATATCTAATATGGCTTCATCTACGTTACCCGGATTTTTGCAGACATGAAGAAATCCTCTTGAGTCGGGTTCAAAACCTGCTACCAGTTTACCCTCTCTGAAGATCATAAATTTGCAGCGATTATTTTCATCGTGTGCATAATCGATTACTTCATACATGGTTTGCTGGCTATCCTGGGGTAATTCAATGAGAAATTTTTCCATAAAATAAAAATTATCTGTTTCCTGCCTCAATCTGATATTTTATCCTCCTGTTTTCAAATTCAGCATCTTTATATTTTATATAAAAATAAATAGCGAAGATCAGAAATACTTTAGACAGGATAAATACGGTAATGAATATCCAGCGCCAATAACTTTGAACGCTAATGAGTTTAGGAGTGGTATTCTGATCTGTGCTTTCTAACGGCATCGAATCTTTATACCATGTTTCATTGTGAAGTATTATTTCCTTAAGGACTCTTTGTTCTATATCCATTTTCAGTTTGTTTCAGTACTTCCTTTATCTTTCTGAAATTTTAAGGCTTTTGTTCCCCTGTATTAAAGTATGTCATTATATACAGAATAATTTATTTTATTGTTTTAAGAATATTAAAATCTGATTATTTGTTTTTCCGGATGCAAAAGCTTCCGCATCTTTTTACTGGTTCTGCGTAATAAAGTTACTTATGTTTCTAAAATTTACAATATTTACAGGAGATTTTACAGTTTGTGGATATTTTGGATGAATCCGGGAAAATTTATTTCATACCATTAATCTTAATGTAAATTTCACGTACTTAGAATGGTGTATGAACATCTTAAAATTGGTATCTGTGATGATGCTACTGGCTGTTTTCTCAAATTGTTTAGCACAAAAAAAAGTGACGGTAAGCGGTTATCTTAAAGATTCGGTAAGCGGAGAAAGTCTTGGAGGCGGTTTGATTGGTATTGCAGGAACAGACATTAAAACCGTTACAAACGATTATGGCTTTTATTCTTTAACACTCACTGCCGGCTCATATCCGCTTAGGTTCAACTATGTCGGTTATCGGAGAGAAGAAAAATTACTTTCTATTAAAAGGGACACCGTTTTCAATATAAATTTAACCCCTTTGGTAAATTTAATGAACGAAGTAACAATAAATTCTGTTTCACGCAGCGAAAATGTGAATAAACCGGTGAGTGCTTCACCTCTTTCTATCAGATCGGTAAGGCTGCTGCCGCCGCTTCTTGGTGAGGCAGATTTGATCAGGTCATTTCAACTCTTGCCCGGAGTTGGCACTGTTGGCGACGGAGCCTCAGGATTTAATGTAAGAGGAGGGGGAATTGATCAGAACCTGGTATTGCTGGATGAGGCACCGCTTTATTTTACCTCCCATCTGTTTAATCTTTTTTCTGTTGCCAACCCTGATGCACTGAAAGATGCATCTCTTTATAAAACAGAGATGCCCGCCCGCTTTGGAGGCCGCCTGTCTTCTGTTCTTGATATACGGATGAAAGATGGAAATGATAAAGAATGGAACCTTTCTGGTGGCCTGGGTTTAATTGCAAGCCGGCTGACAGTTGAGGGGCCAATTAAAAAAGATAAAAGTTCCATGATAATCAGTGCGCGCCGGTCATATACCGACTTGATTACAAGGCAGTCGTCTGATCCTGATATCAGCGATAATTCAGTTTATTTTTACGATCTGAGTGCTAAGTTCAATTTCGGGTTGTCTCAGAGAGACCGGCTTTTTATTTCAGCCTATTTTGGAAAAGACAAAATTCAGGCAGAGAAAATATTTATGCTTCAATGGGGAAACGGAACCGGTACTCTGAGATGGAACCATATTTTTAGTCCCCGCCTTTTCTTAAATACCAGTGTTATTTATTCTGATTATAATTACCGCTTAGGCTCAACGAGTAATCCAACCAACAGTTTTATCTGGCATGCCGGTATTATTGACTATACCTTTAAGAACGGTTTTAACTGGTATCCCGATGCGAAAAACACCATATTCTTTGGCGTTGAAGGGACTCTCCATGAATTCAGTCCCGGTAATGCCGTACCTGTAGGCCCCGAATCTTTATTTAATACTATAGAGATGCCGGGGCAGAGGGGCGCAGAATATAATTTATACTGGGACCATGAAGTAAACCTTTCCGGTGGTGTGGCGATAGAATACGGATTACGATATTCTGTTTTCCAGAGCCTGGCCCGGGGTAATACTACGGTATATGATTATGCCGGTACTGAAGGAATACGTAAAGAGGCTGTTAATCCGAAAACGTATTCCGACTGGCAAAGTATCCTGTGGTATCAAAGCCTCCAGCCGAGAGCGGCCGTTAAATTACAGACCGGGGAAAATGCATCGGTAAAGGTTTCATACAGCCGTACGGCTCAGAATCTTCATCTGGTATCCAATACTATTTCTACAAGCCCTCTCGACATGTGGACGCCAAGCTCATACAATATAAAACCAGAAACTGCCGATCAGTTTTCAGGAGGATATTTCAGAAACTTCTCTGATAATAAATATGAAACTTCTGTTGAATTCTATTATCGTAAGTTACGCAATCAACCTGACTTTATCGACGGGGCGGAGACCATTCTTAATGAAGATCAGCCTGCCGATATGTTGTTCGGATCAGGAAGGGCTTATGGAGCCGAAACTTACTTCAGAAAAAATGGCGGGCGTTTTAATGGCTGGGTCAGTTATACATTAAGCCGTACAGAAAGGAAGGTGGAAGGAATCAACAACAATACTTATTTTCCCGCTAAGTATGATAAAACACACTCGCTTGCGGTCGTGGGAATTTACCAGCTCAAACCCAGCGTTATATTTTCTTCAACCTATACTTTTACTTCAGGAACACCGGCGACTTTACCCTCCGGCCGTTTCGAATACCAGGGCCTTCCGGTACAATATAATTCATCTGATTACAGAAATAATTACCGTATACCGGCTTATCATCGTGTTGATATTTCGGCAATCTTTAAACGGAAGTTAATACCAGGCAGAAGATTCAGCAGCGAATGGATAGTTTTGCTTTTTAATGCTTTAAACCGCAGAAATACTTTTTCAATTTACCTGCGGCAGGATGAAAATCATCCGGCAGACCTTGAAGCTGTACGTTTTGCGATGTTTGGTACAATTATTCCTTCAGTAACGTGGAACTTTAAATTTTAAATGGGTTCAATGAGGTTCCTTAAGTTTACTCAACTGTCAGTAATTATCTGTTTATTCTGTTCATGTCAGGATGTAATTGATATAAAGATAGACAAAGGCGAACCTGTAATGGTTGTAGAAGGGTGGTTGACAAATAAACGTGAAGTTCAGTACATAAAGTTATACAAAAGCAAAGGTATCACAGAAGCAGGAGAGTATCCACCGGTAAGCCAGGCGCAATTAGTTTTAAGCGATGGTGCCGGTCATAAGGAAACTCTTACTGAAGTAAGCCAGGGAAGCTATGCAATCGCTAAGCTGAAAGCTGTTGCCGGCAGAACCTATACGCTCAGCATTCAAACCTCAGATGGATCATACGAAGCGGTTTCAACCGTACCCCGGTTATCGTTATCTCCTGATTCAGTTACATATAAATACGAGGATAAATCTATTTTTTACGAACATGCCGGTTATTATCCAATGATCAATGGTGCAGAGCTGGATGGTCCGGGAGATTATGTACAGATAAAATTATATAAGAATGGCAGGTATCTGAACAGTGCCAACGATCTGAACCTGTTTTCTGATAAATATGCAGATGGTTATTATATAATGAATATGGAACTTAATGTAGACAGCCCTTATGTCAGCGGAGATCTTATAAAGGCTGAAGTTTGGTCGCTTACAGAACATGCTTATTTTTTCTGGCACGATATCCGGGATCAGTTGTTTAACGCCCAGGTATTTGCAACCCCTTTAACCAATGTCAGGAGCAATATAGATAAGGTAACACCCGGATCGAAAAATGTGACAGGCTATTTCGGGACTTCTATAGTCAGGTCTGCTGAAAAAAGAATTAAATAAAGCGTCATTCTTCTGCATCTTTTTTTAGCCTCGTGCTAATAGCCGCTAACAGATCTTCAACCCTTCTCTTTAAAGTGTCAGGCTTAATAATGGCGGCATAATCAGCAAACGTGAGGAACCAGCGGGCAAAGCCTTCAGGGAAAGCCGTCAGGAAAAACATCTCTGCATAATCATCACTCTTAATTTCTGATATGAAGCCGTTGTAATATTTTTGCTCCGTAAGATATTTTGCGGCCATTGTATCTACCCGGATGGTTACAGCCTGCAGATCCCGGTTTTCGTACTGATTTTTCAGATATTCTTTTAATGTGATATGTTTGAGCCTGTAACATTCAGAAGTTAAAGAGATATTTTGAATCCTGTCGAGCCTGAAATCGCGGTAATCGTTCCGCAAATGACAGAAAGCTATCAGATGCCAATAATTATCGAGATAGAAAACACCTACAGGTTCAATATTACGCACAGAATTTTCCTGTTTGTAGTAGGTGAAATAATGAATAGTTATTACCTTGTTCTCATTAATACTCTTCAATATAGTCTGAAGCAGATTCAGATTCGGTTGACCGGCATGCTGTTGCTGCCGCGTCTGTAATACTTCAATATGCTTGTCTATGTGTTCGAGGAAATCTTTCTCTGTTAAGCGCAGTACAGACTTGATTTTGTACATAGCCGATTTATAATTTTCTCCGTTTGAAGGATCGGTAAGCTTTTCTACCAGCTTTTCCGCTGTAAGAAAAGCGGTAGCCTCTTCTCTGGTGAACATTACTGGTGGTAACCGATAGCCATCCGCTAAAGAATAACCCACTCCAGCCTCACCAACAAGAGGTACCCCTGCTTCTTCCAGTGTTTTTACATCCCTGTAAACAGTTCTCAGGCTAATATCGAAGCGTTCGGCAATATCAATTGCTTTTACAACCCTCCGGGATTGAAGATGGATCAATATGGCAGATATGCGGTCTATTCGGTTCATAGATAGCAAATCTGCAAAAAAAAGAGGGATTGAGAAAGCTTATGATCCCGGTAAAGTGCTTCTCCTGTTTAATCCCAGCCGCTTCCCTTTTTTGCGTGCCCGTTCTTTATATGTTCTTCGGCTTTCGCTTTACCCAATATGGCAGCCATTTTATTGCCTTCATTATCTTTTCCCGTTGCAATATAACGGCCTGATTTTACATCGATAACAGGATCGATCATCGGAACGTTCTTTGTTTTTGTTTTAACAGAATAAGCAGTGATACCACCCGTTTCTTCTTTCTTTTCTTTTGCCATAACCAGATCTTATATTAAATTATTTTTATGTTTGTTGCAGAATAACCTGTACAGGGCGTTTTTGTTTCTGTCAGAGCAGTATATTTTTAGCGCATTGCCGGATCTGCCATCGGCAATGAAGACCAACTCTCCGTTATTTCAGGTTCCTGATTCGTTTTTTGTTCGTCAGACTTCAGGCAAAGAGCTGTAGAACGTTCGTTGGAGCCGTATCATCTGCCCGTCGTAGCCCTTGTACCCGCCCGTTGTTCGTCAGAACGGCAGGAGTAAGAAAAATAAAAAAGACACTGCTTAGGAAGTAGTAAATTATTCCGGCTTCGAACAGATGAGTTATTGAGAGATCTTACATTAGCGTGTTTGGTTCCGAACGAATATTTCCTTAATTTGTCAATATTAATCTAAATGGGTTGTAATTTTTAGAAATGATAAATTATCAACAGTTGCTGGAGCAGGTGAGTAAATATGTCAGGACATATTACAAAGAACATCCGAATCCCGACTTCTATTATCATAATATTAAACATACAGGGTATGTTGTTAAAGCCGGTATTCAAATTGCAGAGCACTACCAGCTTTCTGATCATGATTTTTTTATTGTATGCTGTGCAGCGTGGTTTCATGATATTGGCTATTATTATACGGGCTCTGTCTTCCATGAGCAAAAGGGAACGGAAATTGCTGCAGAATTTCTTGAAGATCAAGGTGTAGATGCCGAAACTGTTGCTAAAATAAAAAAGTGCATCCTGGCTACAAAATTGCCTCAAAGTCCTGAAGATCTGAATGAGAAAATTGTTTGTGATGCTGATCTGTTCCATCTGGGAACAGATGAGTTTAAGAAAAAAAACAAGCAAATAAGACAGGAAGACGAGGCTGTGAGCAGAAAAAAGGTGAGTAAACCGGAGTGGAGGAAAGGGACCATAAAACTCTTTGAACAACACATGTATCATACAGATTACTGCCGGTTGCTGCTCAATAAAAAGAAGGATGAAAATCTTAATGATCTGAGAAAGAAAGTGGCTGAGGATGCCGGCAGCAGCAGCGGGCCGGAGCCCATTATACCTGTTGCCGTTCATGGCGAAACAGGTACAGACGGGCAAAAGAAGAAAGACAAAGACAGGCCTGAACGCGGAATTGAGACGATGTTCAGGATAAGTTCCAGTAATCATCAGCGCCTTAGTGATATGGCCGACAACAAAGCGCATATCCTGATTACCGTTAATTCGATCATTCTTTCAGCAATCATCAGTTTATTGCTCCGGCGCCTGGAAGATCATATTTATCTTGAAATTCCTACGGTGATTCTTTTGATGGTGAGTTTGGTAACAATGGTCTATTCTATTCTTGCTACCAGGCCAACTATTCCCCGGGGGACTTTTACACAAAAGGATATTGATGAAAAAAAAGTAAATCTTTTATTCTTTGGTAATTTCTACAAAATGAGCCTCGACGATTACTCAGCAGGTATGTGGAAGACCATGGAAGATAAATCATTTTTATATGGAAGTTTGATACGTGATGTTTATTCTCAGGGTATTGTGCTTGGCCGTAAATATCAATTGTTAAGGGTGGCTTATAACATATTTATGTTTGGACTGGTAATTTCAGTGGCAGCCTTTATTCTGGCTTCAGTTATTCACGGGAGGGACTAACCCCCCACTTTTATGATGCACCAGCAGGGTTTGTTTTTTAAGCAACGATAGTTTAACAAAAAAATGCAACAGATGATTATTAATTGGCGTATAATTAAACTCTCTCTTATTTTTATATATTCGTTTGGCTGTATTGCCTGTGGCCAGAAAAAGAATACCTATACAAGTCCCGCAGGATACGATCTCCGTCATCCCGAAAAATTTAATATGCCGGGGGGATTGCTTGAAATATCAGGCATTACGTTTCATAAAGGTAATCCCGATACCCTTTATGCAGAACAGGATGAAAAAGGCAGGCTTTACCGGCTGCACCTGGGAGACAAAACGGCAAAATATACTCACTTTGGGAAAGACGGAGATTATGAAGATCTTACTATTTCCGGAAACGAGGTGATCGTACTCAGAAGCGACGGAACATTATTCTCCTTTCCTTTTAATGAGTCGGCAGGCGATCATACTGATCATGTTACAGAATACAAAAAAATCTTTCCTAATGGGGAGTATGAGGGGATTTATTCTGACGAAACCGATGCCAGGGTTTATGTTCTCTGTAAAGATTGTAAGACGGCGAAAAAAAACAACGAAGTTTCGGGATATACCGCTGGTTTTAAACAATCAGGATATGTGGTTAATGGAAGCTTTAGCATTGATTTTTCCGGGTTTCCGGATGTTGTAAAGCAGAAAAAGTTTCGGTTCAAGCCTTCTGCTCTTACCCGTAACCCCCGCACCCGGGAGTGGTTCATTCTTTCTTCAGTAAACAAAATGCTGGTGGTGGCAGATCCGGGGTTTAAAGTAAAGGATATTTTCAGGCTTGATCCTGCATTATTTCCGCAACCTGAAGGTATCGCTTTTGATAAAGATCTGAACCTTTATATCTCAAATGAAGGAAGTGGAATAAGTGCAGGGAATGTTCTTAAATTTAAACTATTAAAATAATGCAGTCTGGTGTTATAAATATTAAAAAAGACACGGATGAACCGGATATTATAGAGTCGGTATTATCATTCAAGCCTTTTGTACAGGAACTGAAAAACAGAGTTGATTCTGAGAAAACGATCAGAAGGCGGTTTTATGAAGATATTGTATCCCGGTTCGAGGAAAATGATGCCTTTGAAGGGATGACTGATCCTGACTCAGTGGGAGAACATACGGAACTCCTTGAGCTTGTTTTTGCGTCCCTGGCTCCTCTCATTTCAGATGAAACTCATCTTTTATGGGCGTTAAGCACCCCGGTGCCGCACCGTATTTTCTATTGTACCGATGCTTTTGCAGCGTTTTTTAGTACAACCAGCTTAAAAGAAGTTAAAGAGTCATTTATAAATGATAAGGAAAAGTTTAAACGGTATCGCTATGAGCATATTTATTCACTTATCCTTAAGAAGTTCTATAACCTCAATGCACTGACCAAAGAAGATATCATTTACTCTTACGTAAATCCTCAAACGGGGTTACATCGCTATTATAAAATTGAGGCTGACACCAGTTTTATAGATATAGTTCTTAAAGGCGAACTACCTGAATTAGATCTTAGCGTGATAGACCGTAATTTAAATCAGGATAACGTTTATGAACTGTTAATAGAATTGCTTCCGCCTGATCTTTTCAGGTTTGAAGGATTTTCAGTTCTTACTTTTTCAGACATTACCACAAAATATGCCCTTGATACCATAAGGGCTGCTATCATTGATCATACAGCAAATCAGGATGATCAGAACAATGTGGTAGCCCGTTCATTAAAGACTCTTGCCGGCGACTGTAATGTGGAATTTGGCCTTTTACCATTTTTAAAGGTAAATGGAAAGATTGTTTTTGACGATGACCATTGCTCGGCAAGCATTTTACTTCAGTGCGGCGATAAGGCAGAACACTTTAATGAGGAATTCAACGCACTGATCCGTGCCTTTCTTGAAGAACCTAAGCCCTATTTTTTTGGAAAACTTACAGGAGAAAAAACAGAACTTCATCCCATCCTGAAATTGCTTCATAACCACGGTGTTAGCTCTTACGGCATTTTACCTGTATTCTATAATAACCAGCTATCCGGAGTTCTGGAGATCTATTCAAAAGAGGGAACCGTATCTTTCGAACAGATCTTATCGAGGCTTGAGCTTTCGATTCCTTTGATTGCCCAGATCCTTCAAAACCTTACAGATGAATTTAAAGCGAAAATCGAAAAGATCATAAAAAGTAAGTTTACCTCCCTTCAGCCTTCAGTTCAATGGAAGTTTAACGAAGCCGCCTGGAATTATTTAAAAGCTAAAAGAAAAGGTATCGACAAGGTTGAAATTGCCAGCATAACTTTTAAGCAGGTCTTTCCGCTATATGGAGCGATAGACATCCGCGACTCGACTATTGCCAGGAACAGAGCCTTACGGGAAGATCTTAAATTACTTCTTGAAATACTTATGCAGGTCCTTCATGAGCTTAAAAATTTACATCCGCTTGCTTTGATTGATGAGCTTATTTATGAATGCAGCAAATGGATGAACAGGATCAGTACAGAAATTTCGGCAAACGATGAAATGTTACTATCTCAATTTTTCGAAAGTCAGGCAAATCCCTTTCTTTCTCATTTCAAAGAAACATCACCCATCGGTTCAGGAATCATAAACAGATATTTTGAAGCCTCTGATGAAGCAGAGGGGATTGCTTTTGCCAGAAGAAGAGAGCTTGAGGCCTCAATTCAGCAAATTAATGTGTCGGTTAACTCATATTTTGAGACTGTTCAGGCAGAACTGCAAAGTACATTTCCGTGTTATTTTGAGAAGTTCAGAACAGACGGAATAGAATATGATATCTATATCGGGCAATCTATAGCTCCTGAAAAGACCTTTAATAATCTGTACTTAAAAAATTTGCGTCTGTGGCAGATCAAGTCAATGGTTGAAGTTGCAAAAATAACACATTCTTTGCTTGAGAAAACAGAAGTTCCTCTTAATACTACCCAATTGATATTTGTTCATTCTAATCCCATAGATATCAGCTTCAGAAATGATGAAAGAAGATTCGATGTTGAAGGAACCTACAACATCAGGTATGAAATTATCAAAAAACGAATAGATAAGGTAAATATTAAAAGCGGGAACAGTCGCTTAACCCAACCTGATAAAATAGCGCTTGTTTATTTTAATTACAGGGAAGCGGAGGAATATGTTCAGTATATTTCGTATCTTCAGGAGCAGCATATGCTCAATGACGATCTTGAATATCTTGATCTGGAGGAGTTACAGGGAGTATCCGGGCTTAAGGCGTTGAGGGTAGGGATAAATTACGGAGACTCAGAACTGCTGACTGTTAGTTCCTGAATACATAATCATAGAGAAATGCGTTTACATCTTAGCCTGTTTATCCTGTTCTTTCTGATGGTAATTGAAGCGTTCTCAATGAACAGGGCTGCGGCAGATAGTATAACTGTTGCTATTGCTCCCGAATATAATGATGTGAGCAGATCGCATCGTTTCTGGCTGGGAGAAAATTACAGGAAACTTTGGGCGACTCCTGTTAAAATGCGTATTCTCGACTTACAGAAAGAAAGGGGCGGACTTTCAGTAGTAAAAACCGGCGGGGGAATGCAAACCAGGTCGCTGCGATTTAAAGATGCGTCAGGAAGAGAATGGGTATTACGGACCGTTCAAAAATATCCCGAAAGAGCATTGCCCGAAAAACTCCGGCCTACCATTGCAAAAGATATTTTACAGGACCAGGTATCAACGTCTCATCCTTTTGGCGCTTTAACGGTTCCTTTATTTGCAGAAGCACTGAAACTTCCGCATGCTAATCCTGAAATTGTTTATGTTGCCGACGACCCGGCCCTGGAAGAATACAGAAAGGACTTTGCCAACGCTGTTTATCTGTTTGAAGAACGGTCCCCTCTGGATTTTGATAAAACTGACAATACAGAAAAAGCGCAGCGTAAGGTTGAAGAAGACAATGACATAAGGATAGATCAGCGGCTGGTGCTCAGGGCGAGGCTTCTGGATATACTGGTGGGCGACTGGGACAGACATGAAGATAACTGGCGCTGGATGGATAACAAGGTTAAAGATCAAAAGGTCTATTCTCCTGTACCACGCGACCGTGATAAAGTATTTTATAAAACCTCTGGTGTTTTTCCATGGATACTTTCCCATCAGTGGCTTAAATCAAATCTGCAGCCTTATGCTGAAGATTTGAGGGATATAAGTGGCTGGAATTATAACGCAAGGTACTTCGACAGATATTTTTTAACTGAACCCGACAAACAGCTATGGAAGGAAGAAATAGCATTTGTTCAGGGAACCATTACTGATAATCTTGCTGAAAAAGCTATCAGGCATATGCCGGATACTATTTATGCGGTTAATGGCCCGGAACTGCTGAAAATACTCAGGACCAGAAGAGATAATCTTGAAAATATCGCTCTTACATATTATTATTTTCTTTCAAAAACAGTAGATATACCCCTTTCTGAAAAAAGAGAATTTATAGACATTAAATATTTAAACGAAGGTGCAATACTGGTAAGTGTTAAAAATAAAAAGAAAGACGGAACAAGAGGCCACCATGTATATGAACGGGCCTTTGTTCCGGAAGAGACTAAAGAAATAAGGATCTATGGACTGGCAGGTGAAGACGTTTATAATGTGAGTGGCCCGAATAAATCACCAATAAGAGTTCGGCTGATAGGAGGAACTGATGCAGACAACTTTTTTATAGATGAAAAATTTAAGAACAAGGGCCGCTTATTTATTTACGACAGAAAGGATGGGAGAGATAGTTTGCCTGATCACTCTCTGTCAAGATTGAAGCTTTCGGATGATACGATTGTCAACAGCTTTAATCCCAGGAGTTTTAAGTATGACCGGTTAGGGCCGATGGCCCTGGTAAATTATAATCTGGACCAGGGAATTCAGTTGAGAGCCGGAATTATTGATGAAAAGCAAGGTTTCAGAAAGGAGCCTTTTGCTGTTAAACATGAATTTTGGGCCAATTATTCTACCGGCAGAAATTCGTATATGTTTAGTTATGAAGGAGAATGGAGAAAAGCAATTGGGAAAAATGATCTCAATGTTGAACTTGACTCGTGGGGGCCTAATAATCTGACTAACTTTTTCGGCATAGGAAATGAAACGGAGTTTCTGAGGCATGAGCTCGGGGGCATTAATTTTTACCGCAACCGTTTGGATTATTTAACCGGAAATATCAAATTGAAGAGAGATATCAATAAAAACTTACAGGTTAACTTTGGACTGGGAACAGAATTCTATACCAGCAAAGAGGCCAATAATACTGAAAGATTTTTCCATTCCTACAATATTTTGCATCCGGAAGAAAACATTTTTGAGGACCGGTTTTATGCCGGATTAGTTGGCGGGTTAAAGTATGACAGCCGGGATAATACCTCCATGCCGTCAAAAGGGATTTACTGGAACACTAATTTTACAGTGAAACACGAGCTAAACGGCGAAAATGATGCTTATGGCAGAATAAATACGGAGCTTAGTTTCTATATCAGCTTGTCTGAATCGTTGATAATGGCTAACAGGCTTGGCGGCGGCAC
This sequence comes from Sphingobacteriales bacterium, assembly GCA_015654985.1. Taxonomy (GTDB): domain Bacteria; phylum Bacteroidota; class Bacteroidia; order Sphingobacteriales; family Sphingobacteriaceae; genus Arcticibacter. The sequence continues at coordinate 22,363 of JAATFW010000179.1, forward strand.
AACGGCCGGAAAACCGGCTTTTTTCCAAATGATGCAACTCGGCGGAGTACAAAGCCTCAGGGGACTTCATACCAATCGCTTCACAGGTAAAACAATGTTCTATCATAATCTTGATCTTCGTCTGAAGTTATTTGATTTTACTTCTTATCTTTTTCCAGGTTCAGCAGGCCTTCTTGGCTTTCATGATACCGGCAGGGTATGGGTGCCTTCACAGTCGTCGGATAGCTGGCATACGGGATATGGAGGAGGCGTATATGTCGTTCCTGCAGAACTGATACTGATCCAGGGCGCCGTAGGTTTTTCAAAAGAGGGTTCAATGCCATATATATCAATAGGCTTCAGTTTTTAATTAACAGAAAGATTGATATACGATGTTCCTCAAAAGCTTTCGAAGCGCCTGAGTGTGTTGCTTCCTGGTTGTTTATTCTGCTAATAAATAGGCGGATATCATTTGGCCGGCGATTTAATACCGGAAGAATCCACCCTTTTTTTCCAGCTTCTTAAAGCCCGGGTATCCAGATCTGCTTCTTTTTCCATTAAATCAATAGAACTGTTAATCATCAGTAAATCGTTATTCCGGAGAGTCTCCGTTTCAGGAAAATCAGATTTATATCTCTTTTCTGCTACAATATGGCCATACAATACCTGCACTTCTTCACCGTCTTCATTACTATAGGCCATTACCCTGAAACCTGATTTCCCGGTGACGGAAAGTTTCAGTAACCGGGTATATATAATGAAGGTACCGGGACTGTCGGGAATATCAAAGAACATATCACCATCCATGGTTACTTTATAACTGTTACGCGGGGCAGCAGACCAGTTTAACGATACTTTATGCAATGTATAGATCCGCGAGCTGTCGGGTAGTGTTAACACACCGGAGGGAGCGGAGATACTGTCTTTTGTACTGTTCTCACCGGTAACTGCTGGTTTTTGTGCAGAAAGGACAGGTAACGATTGCGAAAAATGGAGGATCAGCAACGTGATGCAGCCTAAAATAAGCAAAATAGCAATAGCTATAACGAAGGAGCGCCTGGCTTTACCTGGAGACATAATCATTCTGTGAATTTAGACTTAATGATTGCTAATCATGGATATTTAATTAATATAAAAAGCGTTTTTCAGGGCTATCGTACTTCTCTATTTCATCTTTATCCAGGTGCAGACGTTTTATTTTTTTACTCTTCATTGTTTATTCTTTGCCAGTTGTTTAATATCGGCTGTTTCCAGAGTTTTCTTAGGATAGCCTGCTGTAATGGCATTAATCATTGCCTTTCCGATCTCCTGAAGAGTGCAGCCTGTTAAAAACAAGCTCATTAAAGGATACAATAACCGGATGTATTTATTGTATCCGTTCAGGTGTACCTGTGCTTTATCCGGTTTCATTAAGCCGGGCCTGAAATTATAATGGTCTTTAAAAGACATCCTGCCAAGCGCATTTTCGGTTTTGCCTTTAACGCGGGCCCACATTACTTTCCCTTTTTCCGTACTGTCTGTATGTCCGCCGGATACGAAGATAAAGGCCATTTCCGGATTGAATTCCAGCAATACTCCGGCAAAATGAATAGTGGTATCATAAGTGATATGATGATACTTTTCTTCAGAGACATTGATCGAACTTATCCCTGCACAATAAAAACAGGCGTCAAAACCTGCTAACTGCTCTTTATAGTTTCCGATATCCATAAAATCATCCAGAAGAAGTTCTCTGAGTTTCGGATGTGCTTTCCCTGACGGACGCCTGCTTACCGATAGCACGGAGTTCACTCTGTTATCTCGAAGGCATTCCAGTAAAACACCCTCGCCCACCATGCCGGTAGTACCAGTTACTATTACATTCATTTTTTAAACTAAGATAAAAATGTTTTATGTATAATTTTACAGAAACAGCATATAAAATATTTATTCACAGTAATATCTGTTTTTAAAGGTGTTCATGAGTGCTTACGCAGTTTTACCGGACTCTCATCCTCCTTTGAAGAACAGTTTTATAGATGAAATTTAGAAATTTATTACATAGACGCGGGATGCCATCTGCTGGCTGGCGGATCATTGCGTCGACGTGTTTCGGCACTTTTAAATAGATAGGAGATGCCATATGCAACACGTAAGTGAAGTTCTCTAAAAACTTTTCTCCTTAACAAAGGTTGAAATTTATCAATGGAGATAAACATAGACAGAACAAATGCTTACATGGACTGAAATACTTATCCGGTTATTTTCAGCTTCGCTTTTTGGAGCCTTGATCGGCTTAGAAAGGGAAAGAAAAGACTGGGCAGCAGGAATGCGAACTCACATGATGGTTTGTGTCGGATCTTCACTGATAATGATTGTTTCTGCATTTGGTTTTTCAGACGTCTTAGGCAAAGAACATGTTGTACTTGATCCTGCAAGAATAGCTGCCCAGGTAATAAGCGGAATTGGCTTCATTGGGGCAGGAACCATTCTTTTTTTAAAGCAGGGAACCATCCGGGGTTTAACTACAGCATCTGGATTATGGACAGTCGCGGCAATTGGATTGGCATCAGGAGGAGGTATGTATTTTGCGGCGGCATCGACCACTGCAATCGCATTACTGATTCTATGGGCATTGCAACCCATCGAGAGGCAATTTTCTCAAAGATTTAAGCAAAAGACTTTAAGAATAGTGACCAATTCTTCTGTCGACGCAAGTGATATATTTAAAAAAATATGGGAATTAGAAGAAATTAAACTGTCAAGCTTTTCAATGGAGAAAGACGGAGATGAGTTTATTTTGCAATTGAAATTTGAAGATGCCGGCATTTCAAGATTGAAAGATGCCATTGCCGGGCTTCAAAAAAATCCGGCAGTTAAAAGGATTTTTTGGAATAAATAACATGGAATGGATAAGCTTGCAACCGAAAAATGGAATACAGATCCCAGGGTTGACTTCCTGTCTTATTGCCGTTAGCTAATGTGATTATCTATAGGATTTTGAAGTACGGTAAAATTGTTGTACATTTAATAATCAGATTTTTCATTCAACCTGAACGACAATGAAAAATAACCAGGAGCAGTTGTCTACCTTGCTGCAATCCATTGAAGGGATCGTGTGGGAAGCGGATACGGTTATGGGCCAATTTACCTTTATCAGCGATCAGGTACAGCCCATTTTAGGTTTTTCGCCGGAAGAATGGCTAAGTCGGCCGGGGTTCTGGGAGACCCGGATTCATCCGGATGACCGTTTAACAGTTGCCGGTTACCGGCAACTGTTAAACGGGGGCATGAAGAGGATCTCACTCGAATACCGGATGATCCGGGCCGATGGAGATATCATATGGATTAAGGATAATGTTTCTGTTGTTTATAAGGGCGACGAACCAGTCCTCTTGCGCGGGATTATGCTGGACAACACCATCACAGAAAGATTGAGAGTGCTGGAACACCTGGAGCGCGATATGCTGCAATTAAATTCAGATCTTGTGCCCCTTCAGGAGGTGTTGTCCAACTATCTGAGGGGGTTGGAAAGTTTATTCCCTCAAATGCATTGTTCTATTCACCGGATAAAAAACGAACGTCTGGCCGATGGTGTATCGCCTTCGCTGCCTCCAGCCTATATAGCCGCCATGGCGGGTCTGCAGATCGGCGAGAACGAGGGTTCTTGCGGCACGTCGGCCGCTTTAAAGCAGCAGATCATCGTTGGCGATATTGCGACCGATCCGAGATGGGAAAAGTATCGTCCCTTAGCTCTTGGGCATCATTTACATGCCTGCTGGTCTAACCCGGTAATCGATGCCGATGGTGAGGTGATTGCTACCCTGGCTATGTACTATCAGGAACCCAAATTACCATGCGAAGAGGAATTGAAAGTGATGGAGAGGGCTACCGCCCTGCTGCGGATCATCCTGGAAAACCGGCAGAAAGCAGAGATTATCAGCGAGGCCAACCTTCTGATGCTGCAAAGCCAGGAGCTGGCACACTTCGGCAACTGGCGCTGGGATATACAGCATGATATTGTCAATTGGTCGCCGGCTCTGTTTACGATCTATGGCCTTGATCCCCGGAGTTTCAAGGCGACTTTCGCAGGCTACCAGGAGTTGCTGCATCCTGAAGACCGGTCCCGGGTATATCAGCTTATCGAAAATGTCATGAAGACGAAGCAGGATGCGGAATTTGAGGAAAGGATCATTCGTCCGGGAGGGGAGGTACGGTATCTGCGGTCTTGGGCAAAGCTGAAATCAGACCAGAATGGGATACCGTTGGAAATGATCGGCGCCTGCCTTGACATCACCGAAAGGGTCGGCCATATAGCAGTTATTGAGCAGAGGACCCGGCAGTTGCTGGAGATCAGCGAGCAGAATACCAGAATGATGAAAACCCTGCATGCACTGGAACGAAGCCAGGCCGATAACACCCGGATTTTGAAAGTAGTGGCGCATGACCTGCGCAATCCTATTGGCGCTATCAAAATGACCGCTTCTGCACTGCTGGCCAAACCAGGCCGCACGGATAAGGAACAAGAAATGCTGCAGATCATCCAGCGTTCAGCGGCCAATTCCCTGGAACTGGTCGGTGACCTGCTGCAGATGCAGGGCCGGCCGGAAGAACTGAAAAAGGAACCAGTAGAACTGGGTGCGATGTTGTATCATTGTACAAATCTGTTGCGTCATCAGGCGGAAGCCAAAGGTCAGCGAATCGGTTTACAGGCGGCTCCGGTCATTATTGCTGCCAGCCGGGAAAAACTATGGCGGGTAATTAGTAACCTGACTGCTAATGCCATCAAGTTCAGTCCGGCCGGTACGGCTATTCACATCAGGCTGGAAACTAAACCGCAGGGTATCGTCATTGCGGTGGCGGACCAGGGCATCGGTATTCCTCCGGAAATGAAGGATAAGCTATTCGATATGTTCACAGAAGCTAAAAGAACCGGGACGGCGGGTGAGCCCTCATTTGGCCTGGGTCTGGCTATCTGCAAGCAGATCGTCGAGGCGCACGCAGGCCGGATATGGCTGGAAAGCCAGCCGGATAAAGGTACCACCTTCTTTGTGGAGCTGCCAATGCAATAATACTGATTTGCCGGAAAGTTTATTGGATATGGGTTTTAATATGATTTTTTTGACGCTTTAGTATAAATATCATAACTGGCATAGGAGTAAACCTGGCGATCTGCTACATTGCCTCGTCTTCGTGTGCTAAAGAATTGCAGGGACCCATGATCCATGGGCGGCATATTGTACGTAAAGTTCACCCTGTAAATTATCGTTCAGTTACTCAATAAACTTTAGCCGGCCTATAGCCGAAATTATCGTTTTCAAATACTTTTTTCAGAGATAAAAATTAGATTTTAGCGGCCGTTTTTAATATTAATTATCTGATTATAACCTGGTTAATCTTATTGTTGTCTGGATTTTTATAGGTAACCATCACCCATCATGAGAAGCATAAAAGTAATTATATAGTTTTGACTCACTAACATTATAAATTATAATATATGAGAGATTTTACTAACTATTTAATTCTTTTACTTATCTGTCATCTGACCTTGGGAGGATGCAAGAAGGATGAAGCAAAGAATAGCGGCCCAGATCCGGGCCAGCCGATTATGTTCAGCGATTTCTCCCCCAAAAAGGGAACCGTCCGTACAAGGTTCTATATCTATGGAACCAATCTGGGTACCGACATTTCAAGAGTAAAGGTGTCTATAGGCGGCCGGATGCTAAATGTCATTGGGGTTTCCGACGACAAGGTCTATTGCATTGTCCCGAAGCGGACCAACACTGGCGAGGTAAAAATAGTGATCGATGGCGACGACGGGGAGCCTCTTGCCGAGCATATTTTTAGCGAGGAGTTTACTTATGAGCCAAAGGTCTCGGTTGGGACTCTTGTAGGAAAGGTGGACCAGTACGGGAACTCTGCAGTTGTTAACGGAACCTTTGAAGAAGCGGGCTTTAACAATCCTACCTGGGCCCTTTTTGAGCCAAATACTAATTCGCTTTTTGTAGTAGAGCGTAATCAGCTTGTTCGAAAGGTCGACATAAATGAAAGGCAGGTGTCTACTCTTATTACCAACGGGCAAGCTTCTTTCAGAAACCTGCAAACGGCAACATTGAGCTTTGATAACGACACATTGTTTATTGTTGACGACCATGGACAGAATAATAAAAATTTTGTAGCGATAGCGTACACTCTGCGTTCTGAAAACTTCAGAAGAGTGCATCCTTACCTGTACGACCGTACCAGCTACGCCTGCGCGCATCACCCGGTAGATCACGTTATGTTTTTTAACACCTGGTGGGGCGGAGGATTAATGAAAGCGTTCTATGATCCTGTACTTGGAGGTTTAAATTCCAAAGAGCTTTTCAGAGTAGGAGGAAATAGTGATATGAAGACAACGATTTTCTTCCATCCATCGGGTAACTATGCTTATTTTCTGGAAGGTGGATGTGTGTATAAGAGCAGGTACAACTGGACGACCAGGGAACTGGAGATGCCCATCGTTTTTGCAGGACGACAGGGTGTTACGGGTGATATAGATGCTATCGGCACCTCTGCCAGATTTTCTTTCCTCTATCAGGGTGTTTTTGTGAAAAACCCGGATTATGCAGGAAAGGAGGACGAGTACGATTTTTACGTGTGTGATGTCGACAACCACAGTGTCCGTATCGTATCGCCAACCGGAGAGGTATCGACCTTTGCGGGTAAAGGGAGCCCATCTTCCGATGGTAAGAAAGAAGGGTATATTGATGGGGATTTGAGAAAAGAGGCCCGTTTCAACAGACCAAGCGGTATAGCGTACGATGCTGAACGGGAAATCTTCTACATCACAGAAATCAACAATAAAAGGATCCGCACCATCAGCGTTGAATAAGTTATAAGCGCCATTAACCAGGTTTTTCAGAAAAGGTTACCCGCTTCGTTCACATGGTAGAAATCTCCATGGAATTGTCAGGGCAGGTGATACAAATAAGAACATATGAAGAAATACATAATTATCCTTTTATGGATATGGGGATGTTTTGGCCAGGCATTTGGACAAAACGACAGAATACCTGTGACAGTGAAAGGCAGAGTAGTTGATAAAAATAATGAAGCTCTGCCCGGAGTTTCTGTAACAGTCAAGGACCAGCCGGGCCTGGGAGTACCAACCGATGCCAATGGAAAGTATACGATTAAAACCGAGAAGTACCGGTGGCTGGTCTTTTCCTTTATAGGGTTTGAAACCCGGGAAGTATTGATCAAAGATGAGCTGGAGATAAACGTTGTCATGAAGGAAGCGGAGTCAAATGCACTCGATGAGATCGTTGTCACTGCCACAGGCCCTCAGAAAAAGGTGACAGTAACCGGTGCCGTTACTACGGTAGATCTCAGTACCTTGAAAACGCCGGGTTCAAGTATCACCAATGCATTAGCCGGAAATGTAGCAGGGGTTTTAACAATGCAGCGCTCGGGACAGCCGGGCAATAACTCATCCGAGTTTTGGGTTCGCGGTATTTCTACCTTTGGCGCAGGCACCGGCGCTCTTGTTTTGGTAGATGGCTTTGAGCGTAGCCTGAATGAAATAAATATTGAGGATATCGAATCTTTCTCGGTACTTAAAGATGCTTCTGCAACAGCTATATATGGCTCGCGCGGGGCAAACGGTGTGGTGTTGGTCTCAACCAAACGTGGAAAAGCTGGCAAAGTAGCAATTAGCGGAAAAGCAGAGGGTTCTTATAATACAAGGACATTCACACCTGAGTTTGTAGAGGGGTATACATATGCCCAGCTTATGAATGAAGCACGCAGCACCCGTAATCAGACTTCGTTTTATACAGATGACGATCTGATGCTTATACGCGACGGTCTGGATCCTGACCTTTTTCCCAATATCAACTGGATGAAAATGTTCCTCAAAGATGGCGCCTATACCAGGAGAGGTTCATTGAACTTTGACGGTGGCGGAGCTACAGCCCGATATTTTGTGTCGGGTAGTTATATTGACGAGGGCGGTATGTATGCTGTCGATGAAACGATAAAAGATTATAATACCAATGCGAATTATAAACGCTGGAATTACCGTTCAAACGTGGATATGAACCTCACCAAAACTACCTTAGTGAAGGTTGGAATAGCAGGATCGCTGGCTAAGCAGAATCTCCCGGGGGGTACTTACAATGAAATATGGGCCTCGTTAATGGGACAAAATCCCATTGCCATTCCAATCCGTTATTCCAACGGGTATGTAGCTTCGAGAGGAGGAGCAGAACGAAATAATCCATGGACCCTGATCACTCAGCAAGGGTATATCGAAAACTGGGAGAATAAGATCCAGACCAATGTAACCCTGGAACAGGACCTGAACTTTGTAACCAAAGGCCTGCGTTTTATCGGAAGATATGGTTACGATACGAATAACAAAAACTATATCAGAAGAATGAAATGGCCGGAAGGATGGGAAGCGGAACGGTTAAGGGATTCTGAAGGGAATCTGATATTTCAGCGTCGTATAAGCGAGCAGTTGCTGTACCAGGTTTCTGATGCAAGTGGCGAGCGGTTAGAATTTTTGCAGGGTGAACTGCATTACACTAAAAATATTGGCGATCATAATATGGGAGGTATGCTGCAGTATACGCAGGAGAAAAAAGTGAATACCTCCAACTACGGCGGAGACTTGATCCAGGGTATCGACCGGCGTAACCAACGACTCGCCGGGCAATTTACATACGGGTATAAGTACCGCTATTTCATAGATTTCAACTTTGGCTACAACGGGTCGGAAAACTTTGCCAGGGGTCACCAGTTCGATCTTTTTCCAGCCATTTCCGGAGCCTGGAACATCGGAGAGGAACCTTTTATAAAGGAAAATATAAGCTGGATGAATATGTTCAAGGTGCGCTACTCTTATGGCAGGGTAGGCAACGACTATATCGGGACTGACAGTAATCCAATTCGTTTTCCGTACCTCGCTTCTTTTAAACATATAATCAAGCGAATGATCCTGACAAGGGGTACAATTGGGGAGATATTGAAAGCAATTTTAGGTTTCCCGGCCTGACCTACGAAAATATCGCATCCAACACGGTGACCTGGGAGGTAGCAACCAAGCACAACCTTGGGCTGGATTTTTCGTTATTCCACGACAAAATAGGGGGAGCTCTGGACTATTTTCACGAACAACGGAATGGGATTTATATGACAAGAAATTTCGTGCCGGCAAGTGTGGGACTGCAAGCAGCCAATCCCCGGGCCAATGTAGGGGCTGCCTTGTCCAAAGGGTTTGACGGACAGATAAAGATCTCCCAAAAAATAGGCGAAGCGAATTTTACCCTGCGTGGTACGATGACCTATAGCAAGAATGAGATTCTGGAATATGACGAACAATATAGCAATTACCCGTACACTACCCAAGCCGGATTCCGTGTCAACCAGAACAGGGGCCTGGTTGCGCTTGGACTCTTTAAAGACTATGACGATGTAAGAGATAGCCCGGTACAAACGTTCGGAACGGTTATGCCAGGCGATATCAAATACAAGGACATCAATGGTGATGGAAAAATAGACGGTAATGACATTGTTCCTGTTGGAGCAACTCCTTATCCGAATCTCGTCTACGGTTTTGCTTTTGTGAGCCAATGGAAGAACCTTGACTTTAACGTCTTTTTTCAGGGGGTAGGCAAGTCGTCATTTTTTGTCAATGGCTATACGGTGTACCCCTTCAGTCAGGGAGACTGGGGTAATATCCTGACGGATGTTGTTGAATCAAACCGTTGGGTACTGGGCGGGAATGAAGATGTCAATGCAGCTTATCCAAGGTTAAGTTATGGCGGTAACTCAAACAACTACAGGCCTTCGTCATATTGGCTTAGAGAAAGCTCGTATCTGCGTCTTAAAACAGTCGAAGCAGGGTACACAATGCCGAAGCGCCTTGTCAATAGATTTCATGTAAATAACCTAAGGCTGTTTTTCATGGGCACTAATGTGCTCACCTTCTCCAAATTCAAATTGTGGGATCCTGAAATGAACAGTTCCAATGGTCAGCAGTATCCGCTGGCAAAGACCTTTACCGTTGGTTTAACTGCAACCCTATAAACTAAAAAGAATGAAAGCAAAGCACATCATAATTATACTGTTGACAGGCACAGGGCTTTTTACTAATTCTTGTAAAGACTACCTGGATGTAGAACATTTCTTCGCCGACAGGCAAAGTGAAGAACGAATCTTTAACAGCAGAGACTACACAGAACAATGGCTGGCATATTGTTACAATCAGCTGTTAGATTACAACCTCGAAATCGGGCATAAGAACTTTACAGTTTCCAATTATGCAGATGACATGTTTTATAACGAAGGAGGAAATGGCGAGGATTACAGGAGGTTTAAATTTGGTGAATACGATTATAACTGGTATAGACAGTCATGGTCACAATCCTACGCTGGTATCCGTCAGGCTTCGGTAATGATCAATGCCATGGCAGAAGGCGGTACTTTTACCGAAAATGAAGTGGCACAGTATAAGGCGGAGGCACGTTTTATCAGGGCTTACTTATATTGGTTGCTGCTAAGGAAATATGGGCCTGTTCCGATCATGCCTGAAAAGGGAGCGGATTATGATCAAAACTATGATAACTTGTCGTACCCGCGTAACACCTACGACGAAGTAGTTGATTTTATTTCCGCCGAAATGGTTTTAGCGGCTAAAGATCTGCCAACGAAACGGGATAATCGCAATATCGCACGCCCTACGCGTGGCGCCGCTTTAGCCGCGAGGGCAAAGGCTCTGTTATATGCAGCCAGTCCTTTAGCCAATGGTAATGCAGAGATGGCCGGTTTCACGGATGACGAAGGCAGGGTTCTTATTTCGCAACAATATAGCGAAGAAAAGTGGGCGAAAGCTGCTGCCGCTGCTAAAGATGTTATTGAATTGAATACCTACAAGCTTTATACCGCCGATCGGAAGATCAAAGGTACAGAAGATTACCCGGTGACTATAATACCTCCGCACCACCCGGAATACTCAGAGAAGAACTTTCCGGAAGGATGGGCCAATATAGATCCGTTCGAATCATATCGCGCATTGTTCAACGGCGACCTGTATGCTGCCGAAAATCCGGAAATGATCTTTACCCGGGGCGAAAACCAAACAGATCAGGAACATGGTGTGATCGCCTTAACAAGGCATCAGATGCCACAAACCGCAGGAGGCTGGAATTGCCATGGCCTCACGTTAAAGCAATGTGATGCTTACGCCATGGACGATGGAAGTCTGTTTAACAGGGAGGAAATATTAGCAAAATATGGCTCCAATATGTTCGTGCAGAGTAATGAAGTGGAACAGTTCAAGCCACTAAAGGCGAATGTATGGAAAGAATTTGCACACCGCGAACCGAGGTTTTATGCATCAGTTGCTTTTAGCGGAGCATTATGGACCATGTCAAGTGCTACCAACGATCCTGGTAACAATACAAATAAGCAGATATTTTATTACCGGGGCAAGACAGAAGGAAGGGTTAACGGCGATCGCTGGCTGCCGACAGGAATTGGCATGATGAAATATGTCAATCCGAAGGACAACGCTGCTAACGGAGGTAAAATCTATCCGAAAGTAGAAATTGCCATTCGCTACGCAGACATTCTCCTAATGTACGCTGAAGCGCTCAATGAACTGTCCGGCTCTTATAATATATCATCCTGGGACGGAGCGGCTACATATGTCATTTCCAGGGATATTAGCCAGATGAGTAAAGCCATTTCTCCTGTGCGCATTCGTGCCGGGGTGCCGGATTATGAAATGCAGGTATATACCGACCAAAATAGCTTGCGCCGCAGCATCAAGCATGAGAGACAGATAGAATTACTGGGCGAAAACCAGCGCTACTATGATTTAAGGCGGTGGAAAGATGCGCCGGTAGAAGAGGCCAGGCAGATTTACGGATATAATACATTGATCACTGAGGGGAATGCTGCGCTTTTCTACTCGCCGGTACGTGTTCCTCTCCTGCAAACGGCATTCTCTCAGAAGATGTATTTCTGGCCCATCGACTGGGATGAATTGCGTAAGAACAAACGTATGACACAGGCACCGGGCTGGCCGTCTTTTGATTAATTTAATAATTGATTTATATTATGAAAAGTTTCTATAAATATATCATAGCACTGACGTTGATTATGCCTTTCGGAGCATGTAATGATGAGTGGAAGGAGGAATTATATACTAATATGGTATCGTTTAAAGCTCCTGTTGGAAGCGAAGGTGTAACAGAAATATATCTCCGTTACAAAAAGGATGGAGAAGTGGAGTATAATCTGCCCGTAATAGTCAGCGGATCACAGGAGAATGATAAGGATCTGCATGTACAAATTGAGGTCGACAACGATACGTTAAACATATTTAACCAGGGAAAGTACCAATATCGTACTGATTTATATTTCAAGCAATTGCCTGCTCAGTTTTTTGAACTGCCCTCCGCGCCCTGCTTTATCCCGAAAGGGTCGCATACGGCGAACCATAAGATTAAATTCAAGTTCTCAAACCTCAATCTCGTAGAACGCTGGGTGCTTCCGCTTACAATAAAGGACGACCATTCTTATGCGGTCAACTATAGGAAAGGATGGAGAAAAGCACTGCTTTATGTGAAACCATTCAATAACTATTCCGGGAGCTATTCTGCGACATCGATGAATATTTATTTTGACGGCGAGAATAACTCGACGGCTATGGTTATGAGTACAAAGAATGCATGGGTAGTAGATGAAAATACCGTATTCTTTTATGCCGGTATGGTGGAAGAACGATCTGAAGAGCGTGGCGATTACAAAATCTTAATGCACTTTGGTGAGCCGGTTGAGGACGCCGACGGGACCAAAACCGGCACACTTACCGTAGAGGCAGAGAATCCTGCTATAAACTTCGAATTGCTGAACCAGCCTACTTATCAGATCAGGCAGGTTGTAGATCCCACCCTGCCTTACCTGGTTAGTGAATACTGTACGGTCAATATCCAGTATAAATACAACGACATCACTTCTATTCCTGATATGCCTATTCGGTACAGAGCTAATGGGTCCATGACTATGGAGAGGAGGAGAAATATTACTGTTCCCGACGAGGACCAGGCAATACAGTGGTAACCGGAAAACAAATTGTAATAGGCATTATTTGACCTGATAGTCGGGATCATTAAAATTGCTTCAGATACGCTCTTCGAAGATAATGCACCCTTCGAAGAGCGCATTATGACTCAGGCAAAAAGTAGGATGGCTGGCAAAAACTATCACCTAAGTGTTTTTACATTTAAATACAGGCATGGTACCGGCTACTGGCTAGCTTCGCTACAGATATTGTCTCGCTGCGACAATTCTTCGGAAAAACTAAAAGCTGAGTCGAAGCTAAGCAAAGGTAGAGAGATCGGAGGCACGAACACGGTTAGCAGCGGTTAGGGTTACTGTCTTTCTCCATCTATCGTTTTGCTAAGATCTATGCTTAGCCCCCAACTTTTACGTTTGACCCTGATTATTTTAAGACACCCTCAGATGCAATTTGTAGCTTACCCTCAGGGACTTCAAGGAGATTGATAAGCTTTTCCTGGAGTACCGCCGCGTTGCTTTTATCGCCTCAATTTGGCTTGGCGGAGAGGGAGGGATTCAAACCCCCGGTACCTTTAACAGTACACCTGATTTCGAATCAGGCACATTCGATCACTCTGACACCTCTCCGGTTCTGAACCATCTCTAATAAAAAATCCCGCGGATGCAGGACTTTTCAGAAGCGGAGAGTTAGGGATTCGAACCCCAGGAACCTTTAACAGTTCAACAGTTTTCAAGACTGCCGCAATCGACCACTCTGCCAACTCTCCGGGGACAAAAGTACAAACTCCGCTCAATTCTGCAAAAAAGCGTATGAAAAAAAGTAAAGATTTAGTTTACTGGTCTGAAATACAGTTTTATAGTTTTCATTTCGGAAGGTTTTTCTGGAAGTTTTCCTTCACCGGCTCGTCTTTAAAAGTGTTGAAACGGGGTCTTATAATCTTAATACTGCGTTTTGAAAGATCAATGCTTGCATTTAATTCAAAGCCGATGAGTATGATCAGTGAATTGAGGAACAGCCAGATCATGATAACGATAAGAGTGCCGATAGAACCATAAAGTTTATTGTAATTACCGAAGTTGTTAATATAAAAGGCAAATCCCCAGGAAGTCAGCAGGGCAAGGAGGGTTGCAAGCCAGGCACCCGGACTAAAAAGCTTCCATTTTTTAGGATAGGAGGGCCCATACCTGTAAAGAACCGAAATCGTGTTGAAGTATACTACCAGAAGAATAGCCCACCTGACCATTGCAATTATATAGATCCAGAACCAGTCTTTAAAATGAGTTTCAGATTTGAGCCTTGATATAATGTATTCGCCTACGGTAATAATGCAAAGACCGAATATGAGTGCCAGAACAATAACCATTGTTAATGCTATAGCCACCATTCGTTGCCTGAACCAACCCCTTGTTTCTGGTTGCAGACTTGATTTGTTGAAGGCCTGCATCAGGTTACTGACACCGTTGGTAGAAAAAAACATGGCAGCAAAGAAACCAAATGATAACAGTCCGCCGTTTTGCTTTTTAATAATGTCTTCGAGTGTCGATTGAACTGCCTCAAATGCATTCGAAGGCAGTACCATGGATATTAAGGACATCAACTGGTCCTGGAAACCGGCTATTGGAATATAAGGGATCAGGGTGAAGAGAAAAATGATTCCCGGAAATATAGCGAGCATAAAGTTGTATGCCAGTGAAGAGGCCCTTGTTACCAGGGAGTCGCGTGATATTTCCTGGAGAAAGAAAGACCCAACTGTATACAGGGGTAAGGGGCTGAAGCCGGGGATTATTACTTTTTTAGTCCAGTCGATAAACCGCCTGTACAATTTAAGTTTTAAAAGCAGTGTCTGGATCCACGGCATAATACAGTTCTAAAAAAAACGTTTTAAACGGTTTTGAAAATCTTCGGGAGGCATGCAGGGCCTGTTCCTTTTCATATCGATGAATGCAAGGGTTGTCTCGCCTTCGTGGATAAATTCGTTATCTTCGTTATACAACTCGTATTTGAAGCAGATCCGCACACCCGGCATCTTTTCGAGTATTACCTTAATGGTGATTTCCTCATCGTAACGGGCAGGCTTGAGGTATTTACATCGCATTTCCAGTACAGGCATCATTACACCTGCTTCTTCCATTGACCTGTACGTCATGTTGAGGCTGCGAAGCATTTCTACACGGGCTACTTCATAGAATCCGGCATAATTACCATAATACATATATCCCATCTGATCTGTTTCACCGTACCGTACCCTGATCTTAGTTTCGTGAATGAACATTATTTTTTTATATTTCTTTCATTAAGCGCCTGCTGGAATTTGCGTGCATTTGCCTGATGTTCTGCCTGTGTGACCGCAAAATTATGATAGCCCGAAAAATCTTCCTTAGCGCACATATATAAATAGTTGTGCTTCTGGTAGTTTAACACTGCATCAATGGCGTTGATACTGGGCATCATGATCGGTCCCGGCGGCAGTCCTGTATAAATATACGTATTATACGGAGAATCTTTCAGAAGATGACGGTTAAGTACTCTTCTGATCGTAAAATCTTTGTTAGCATATATAACAGTAGGATCGGCCTGAAGTTTCATTCCCCGTTTATAGCGGTTCAGGTAAAGACCTGCGATGGTAGGCATTTCATTGTCGTGGAGTGCTTCAGCGTCAACAATGGCTGCAAGAGTGCTGATCTGGACGGGCGTTAAACCCACTTTCTTTGCCTTATCCAGCCGTTTTTCAGTCCAGAATTTCTGGTACTCATCATACATCCTTTTAAAGAACTTATCGGCAGAGATATTCCAGTACATCTCATACGAGTTGGGGATGAACATAGAATAGACGTTATCGCGGTTAAAGCCGAACTTGCTGATGAATTCTGTTGAATCAAGCAGGCGCACAAGAGACACGGAATCCGGTTCAATCTGCTTTGATAAGTAGCCTGCAAAATCTTCCTTTAAACGATATCCCCTGAAGCTCAGCTCTACCGGCTCCTGGTTACCGGCTTTCAGCATATTTACAAAACGGCGGTTCCCCATTCCGGGAGTCAGGCGGTATTTTCCCGGTTTTACAGACCGGGGATAATTCATGTTCAGTGCCACCCAATGGAAAACAGTGGAATCTTTTACCATTTCCTTTTCACGGATGGTTTTATAAACATCATCGAAGTTTGAGCCTGTATGGATATACAGGTATTTTTCATTATCAGTAACACTCGTCCCGAAATAGCGCAGGTAATAGTTCAGCGCTGTAATTCCCAGGGACAGTATAATAATTAATCCAAGAGCAATAAAAATTTTAGCTTTTAGTGGGAGTTTCCCGGATTTTGTATCAGTCATTTTTTTAATTATTCTATCGGTTTTCTGGTATGCCTGTATAATATGATACAGGCACATAACAATATTCCGGATGATCTGTTACATCCGGAAGTTTAAATGTTTCTTTTGAAATGTTTTTCTTTTAATCCAAGCTGAACATATCATTTTACAAGGGCGTCATTTGACAGAATGAGATCCACATGGGTACCTATCGGTACTTTTGATAGAGAATCGCTTACAGCAGGATATTGTTTAATAACCTTTGCCGTTGTACTATCCGTTATGGTTCCTTCATAGAAAATGGATCCTGTTTCAAGTGAAGATCCTTTGAGTGAAAAAATAGCTTCGGGCAGGGACAGGCCTACCACATCGGGCAGGTCGACTTCGCTGGCCCCCTTGCCATCACCCAATACTAACGAAATAGTGGAGCCTTTAGGTATCTGGTCGCCTTTTTTTACATTATGGCCGTTAAAGGTTGCTGTCAGCACACGGTCGCGCACAATATCAGAAGCATAGGTTGTATCGCTTATTTTTATCCCGTAGTTACTTAATACGGCCCTTGCTTCGAGATAGCTCATTGCAAAAATATCCGGGAAGCCAACATCAGGCGCACTGCTGGTAATAATGGTGAGATAAATAGTCCGGTTCATTTTAACATTGGTATTCGGATCAGGGTCCTGTTCTACAACCAGCCCCGGAGCTTTGTCCATTTGGTAAACAGAATCTATTTGATATCGCAGGCCCTGTGATTCAAGTAATTCAATAGCCTGTTCTACCGGTAAGCCTTTAAGCTTTGGTACCGGCACCCCTTCACCATGCCGCGTGTAAAACCTGAGGCTGAAAAAAATGATAATAAGAAATGCTGTTACAGACACTATCGCTATAATCAGGTTCTTCCGAAACGTATTTGTTTTAAGATACTCTAAAAATTTATTCATATTTAGCTATCAGGAGTAAGCTACCCGTTATTTAATGTTAAAATAGTAAAACCAGCGATCACTGCACTGCGCAGATTCGGCCTGATCTGCCATTCCATCCGTCTTTGCTGTCAATACATCGCAAACTTAAAGTAAAAATCATTATTTACGAAGATATTCTTCCCGGGGCATTGCAACGCCTTTCATCTTAAAAATATTTCATCTGCAAACTAAGATAAACTTGTTTTATGTGCAGGTTTGTATAATGCTGCATACAAAACAAGTTGTCGGTCTCTCATCTTCCTTTGAAGAAAAGTTTTATAGATGAAATTCATATAAAAGAATTTTATCTAAGTTTGGAGCATGAAGAAGATTATTGCCCTTGTCACCGGAGGTTTTACCGGCGAATCTGTTATTTCTCTTAAAAGTGCAGAGGTGATAGAACAAAATATAGACCGTAACAAATTTGAAGTCTATAAGATCATTATCACCCGTGAAAGCTGGTATCATGTAGACGACAATGCTGTTAAATACGCGGTAGACAGAAACGATTTTTCGTTAACCGTAAAAGATAAGGTGATCCGCTTTGATGTAGTATTTATAGGCCTGCACGGTTCGCCGGGCGAGGATGGAAAGTTACAGGGATATTTTGATATGCTTGGTATTCCTTATACTACCTGCGATGCCTTAACTTCTGCCATTACAATGAATAAAGGTTATACAAAGGCAATAGTTGATGATATTGCAGATCTCAATACCGCACGTTCGGTTCAGTTGTTTTCCAACACTCCTTCTGCCGCTGAAAGCGTTTTGAACAGTTTAAGCTTACCTGTTTTTGTGAAGCCGAATAACGGGGGCAGCAGCATTGGAATGAGTAAAGTAAAGACAGCCGGAGAACTTCCTGATGCCCTGGAAAAAGCATTTAAGGAAGATTCACAGGTGCTGGTTGAAGAATTTATAGATGGAAGGGAGTTTACCATTGGGGTTTACATGGGTAAAGAAGGAATCGAAGTGCTCCCGGCTACGGAAATAGTAAGTTCGAAAGAATTTTTTGATTATGAGGCTAAATATACAACCGGTGTAACCGACGAAATTACCCCGGGAAGAATGACTGATGAAGAAGTGGCAAGGGTAAAGGAAGTTGTTGCAGAAGCTTACCGGAAATTAAACTGCCGTGGAGTGGTGAGAATTGATTACATTCTTGAGAGGGAAAGCGGAAAGTTCTACTTTATTGAAGTGAACACGGTTCCCGGTCAGACGGAAAACAGCCTGATTCCGCAGCAGGTAAGAAAGACAGGGCGCACTATCCGGGATTTTTACACTGAGCTGATCGAAGTTGCGCTGGGAGAGTAGCAATCTTTGTTTTGGATAGTATCTTTGCCCTATGGCTAAAGATTTTATCAGGGAACGGCAGTTTGAAATGAAGCTGATGGAGATTTATCATCAGCATCCTTACTTAAGCGACGAAATTTCGATGGCAGATTTTATAAAACTTTTCCCCATCACCTATAAAAACGGAAGGATAGTAAGACTGGATAAGCCCGTTGGATTTGAGCTCGACAGACAGATATACCTTGAGGTGCTTGTAGCTTTCAGAGGCTTTTTTTATTAGGTCAGGGAATTATATATTTATCCAGGTTTTGATTATGATTTACCAGACAACATACCGCGCGGCGAGCTCTGTCTCCGAGATAGTGGAGAAGCATTTTTCGGAACATTTTGATTCTGTCTGTAAAGACAATACTCAACTACCCGCTACGAAACCCACGTCGGAGATAATAGAGGCCATTATAGATGCGGCATTCTGGGCAAGTTTGCGAAAAGAAGAAGGGCATTCGCCAAAGATCTCTATCGCCTATTTGTCGCCGGAACAGGCGGAAGATCCGCTTTTGTTTGAGACAAAGCTGCCTCTGAACGCCAATATCCTGACCAAGCTGGCGCCCGGACTTGAACGCCCGGGGATACATTTAGGCGTCTGGAAGAACGGAGAGGAGCTTTATTTATGGGGAACAACGCTTAAAATCCCTAATTTGTGTTACGTGGTGGATGTTTCGGAACCAGGCTTACTGGTAATTAAACACCGGAGGATCTGCGGCTTCGGTAAATACACAAACGTGGCGGTATTGAAAGGCGATCAGGTAAAAATAGTTGATGACAAAATTGCTGATTCACCTGATTGTCCGCCGGTGCTCAAAGCGCTGCTCGATTTAAGCGCTCCCCCGGCCTGGAATGATCCTGTTAATGTGCTTATCCAGCTTGCTGTTTCCATGAGAGCACACAAGCATGGAGGAGCCCTCCTGGTGGTGCCTTCGGGGTCGCAATTATGGCGCAGTTCTATAGTTCATCCAATGCAATATTCAGTTTCCCCGGTATTTTCGGGGCTCACCAACCTGGTTGGTCAGGAAGACGCGGAGCGGGAAGACGGATTCTGGAGGGGAGTATTAAGCCGTGAAGTTGAGCATATTGCCGGGCTTACGGCAGTTGATGGGGCCACGATCATCAGTGATCAGCATGAGCTTCTTGCTTTTGGGGCCAAGATTGTAAGGAGCGATGAAAGCACGGCGGCCGATAAGATCAAGGTTATTGAACCCATATTTGGCATTGAAGAGACGGTTATCCATCCCGGCCAGATAGGAGGTACCCGGCATTTGTCTGCCGCACAGTTCGTATACGACCAGCGCGATGCCTTTGCTTTTGTGGCGTCGCAGGACGGGCATTTTACTGTTATGACCTGGTCTAAACCTGAAAATATGCTGATGGCATACAGAATAGATACTTTATTGCTTTAATATCCGTTAAATGTGAAAAAATGTTAAAGATTGATTTCTGTACCCTATGGTATTCTGAAATGAATATATTTACCAACCTTTAGAGAATTATTTTCCATTCAATGAATTTCTTAAAATTTATACTTTCATTAAGCATATTTACTTTCATTATACATTTCTCTGCGTTTTCACAATCCGATACTATTAGTATTAACACTATTGTTGAAAAAGCGCAAAAACTATCAACTGATTATCCTTCAGAAAAAGTATATCTGCATTTCGATAAGCCTTATTACGCGGTAGGCGACACGATATGGTTTAAGGCATATATAACAAGCAGCCTTAATCTGCCTTCTCAATTAAGTAAAGTAGTGTATGCTGATATGATAAACAACCGCGACTCGCTGATTGCAACAATAAGGCTTCCTGTTACCAATAGTGTGGCTGCAGGGAATTTTACTTTGTCGGCTATGAACTATAAACAGGGGAATTACCGGATACGGGCCTATACGAGGTGGATGTATAACAGGGGGAACGAAAGCTTTTTCAGTAAAACCATTACCATTGGAAATACCCTTAACAAGCATCTTACTACCCATATCAGCCTGAAAGGCGACTCAACAGCCCGGGGTTCAAGGCTTAACGCCAGGATACAGTATAAAGATGAAAATGGAAAGCCGTATACAGAAAGAAAAGTAAACTGGAAAGTTGTTTCAAATTTTGAAACCGTTGATAAAGGCAGAAGTGTTACCGATCAGAATGGTTATTTAACTATTACCAGTAACCTGAAAAATCCAATACATAAAGGTAATATTGAAACGGACATTGCTGTTTCACCTGATCAATTAATAAACAGTTCTTTTTCGCTGAAATCGGCATTTAATACATCTGATATTCAGTTTTTTCCTGAAGGCGGACGGCTCATCGCAGGGATAAGCTCAGCCGTTGCTTTTAAAGCGATCAAAACAGATGGACTGGGGACGGGGGCCAGAGGTACCGTTGTGGATAATGCGGGAAATACTGTGTGCAGCTTTAGTTCACAGCATCTGGGAATGGGTACGTTCACCCTTATTCCTGATGGTGATAAAACCTATAAAGCCAATGTGGTGTTTGCCGACGGGTCATCGACTTCATATGATCTGCCCAGGCCAAGGACTTCCGGTATTGCCATTTCTGTTAATAACTCTAATCCTGAATCATTAAGTATACGCATCGCTGCCAGCCAGCCTTACCTGGAAAGACATCAGGGAGAACATTTTTATCTTATAGCTCGAAACGGTGATGTAGTTTGTTATGCTGCTCAAACAACGCTGAATAACCAGATCTATTCAGCTTCTATTCCGAAAGAAAAACTTCCTCCCGGTATTGTACAGATAACTCTTTTTACATCGACCGGTTCGCCGGTAAGCGAGAGGATCGCTTTTATTATACATCAGAACGCGCCTTCTGTTTCGCTTAGTACCGACAGGCCTGTATACGCTTCGCGGCAGAAGGTGAAACTGAATATTAGTGCTCAATATCCTTCTCAACCCATTGAGGGAAATTACTCGGTTTCCGTTGTGGATGAAAGTAAAGTTCCCGTTGATGAGGATTCTGAAACGACTATTTTGAGCAGTCTGTTGCTTAGCTCCGAACTAAAAGGATATGTTGAACAGCCAAATTATTATTTTAACCACATCAGTGACAAAAAAATTGCAGACCTGGATGTACTGATGCTTACTCAGGGCTACCGCTCTTACTCCTACAGAGACCTTCTTGAAGATAAATATCCGCAGATAAATTTCTTTCCCGAGCAGGGCGTTGAGATCTCGGGTACTTTAAGATACAAGTCGGGAATGCCTGTAAATAAAGGTACAATGCAATTTATTGTTCCCGGTAAAAACATATCGGTAAGTACAGTAACTGATGCTGAAGGAAAGTTTAAGTTTAAGGACCTGGTATTCCCCGATTCTTCCAAAGCTATTTTAAGTGCGAGAAGTAATGTCAGTTCAAGAAACATGATGATCATGGTCGACGGAGAGGCTTTCCCCGCTGTAGCTCCGGATGTTAATTCGGCCGGGGATGTTATTAATATAGATAGTACCCTTAATGCCTATCTGCAAAACAGTAAGAAGGTTTACAGAACAGCAATTGTCCTGAACGAGGTGGTTATCAGGGCCAAAAGCACACCTAAACCCAGTCATACTGATTATCCTGCTTTAAGCGGTTTGAGTATGATGCCCGATCAGCTTATTACCGGCGACCGGTTTAAGGGCTGTCCAACACTGCTAGACTGTTTGAAAAGCGGGACTATGGGATTGATTTATACAGATGAAAATTTCTATGTAAACAGAGACTATAATTCGGGCAGCCGTATTCCCGTACAGGTGTTTTTAAATGGAATGCCCGTCGACGCCAATAATCTTACTTCTGTAAATCCAGCCGAAGTAGAATCTGTTGAAGTATTCTTAAAAGATGATTTGGGTACAGTAAACCGTGTTTATAACACCAATGGCGTACTGGTTGTAAATATGAAGAAGGCGCCTAAAGGTACACCAATGAAATTATCAGATCTTCAGGAACTGTTGCCAAAGAGCGACGTTGTGAATTTTACTCCCATGGGATATCAGATACCAAGGCAGTTTTATTCTCCCAAATACGAAGTGCATAAAAGCGGTCCGCAGACAAATGATTTGCGGAGTACTATTTACTGGAACCCGCTTGTTATAACCGATAACACAGGCAAAACTTCTGTAGAGTTTTATAATGCTGATGGCAAAGGTCCTTACCGTGCGGTGATCGAAGGAATAGATAAAGAAGGTAATATTGAACGGTTCGTGTACCGGTATACGGTTAAATAGATTTGTGTACTGTTATACGGTTAAACAGAGGCGGTTTAATAGCCCCTGTTTAGGGGGAATGAAGCCGTTATATGTATTTGCAAAGCTGGAAAACCAGGAAGGACGGAAATGCATATGACAGTTCCATTTCCTTTTAAAAGCTATTTATTTGATGAAAAAACAGTTAAAACCTCTATTGTAAATTCTAACTTTACGCGGATAAACCAGAGATGTACAATAAAATTTAGAAATGGGAAAAAATCTTTTTTATGCGGCGCTTCTTATTTTTATTCCTGCCGGTGTAATAGGAGATATCACAGAGAGTGGAAATGCCGGTGGATTTACAGTGGTAATTGACGCCGGTCATGGCGGCAAGGATAGTGGAACTAAAAGCAGCAGCTCGCTTGAAAAAAATATAGCATTGGAGGTAGCTCTCCGTTTAAGTAACGCAATGAAAGCCAGCGGGATCAGGGTGGTACTAACAAGAAGTACCGACGTTTTTATTCCCCTTTATGAACGCATTGAGAAGGCAAATGATCAGAAAGCCAACCTTTTTATATCTCTGCATTGTAATTCATTGCCTTATAATAAACAGGGCAGGGGCACGATCCGGGGTGTTGAAACCTTTGTTTCGGGTTATGGCCGTTTAGATGAACAGGATATCGCTATCCGTGAAAATGCCTCGATCCTGCTTGAAAAGGATTATAAGAAAAACTATAACGGTTATGATCCTAAGGATCCTGAAAGTATTATTTTACTGTCCTTAATGAAGAATACATACCGTGCGAAAAGCATACAGATTGCAAGCCTGATCCAAGCCGAATATAAAAAGGCAGGAAGAATAGACCGTGGTGTTCAGGAAAAAAGTCTTGCAGTTCTTGCCAGGGCATCTATGCCCGCCGTTCTTACCGAAATAGGGTATTTAAGCAGTCCGGCTGAAGAATCGTATATGAGATCCGATAATGGCCAGAATGAGATTGTATCCTGCATACTCAATGCTGTTCTCACCTTCAAAAAAGCTTCAGGTAAATAAAAAGGCCGGATAATGGGTATCCGGCCTACATCTACCTATGAAAAACATACCCTATTAAGAATAGGGCTAACCAAATGTACTGTTTTTTTTCTGATACAGTACAAGTATTTGTTGCTTAATATAGCCTCTCTGTCGTTATTCGTTTATTTAATTTATCTGTAATTTTAGAGACGTTCAGAAATAGTTAAAAACACGTACGTCGCGAAGAATGATTTATGATACGCCGCACTACGCCTGGTCTAATGCAAAATTAAGGGCAACAGAGGAAAGGATGATCTCCCTTAGGGATAAAAACAGAGCAACCATGAGCAATATCATACTTAACCAGAATACATATTGTGCAATTAGTTCCTGCGATGCAAACAACAGAAATATACTGGTGATACATAAAAAAAAACTTGCCGTTCCAAACGCCTGCATATTCCTGATAAGATAGATCCTCTTTCTGATATTTTTGATCTGCTCTATGATATTGTCGCTTTTGTTTACATCATATTGCCTTTTTAACTTTCTGGAAAGCCTGCCCAGTTGTATGATTTTTTCTGTATAAGCCAGTAAAATAAGCGAGAGTGCAGGGAACAGAATAATGGGGGTACTAATAGCGAGATGCATGTTGTTATTTCTTCTTTTTATCTTCCTTAATAGCTTCTTCCAGATCACTAAGCTCAATTTCGAGTGCTTTAACAGATATTTGCGTTTCCCTGAAAGAGATAAAAAGTGAGATCATAAGCAGAAGCAGGCTCAGTCCGAATGCATACTCTGCAATTTTCTGCTGGCCGTTATAAAGAAGCCACATCGACAACACGCACATCAGGAAACCTATAATTCCGCAACCCTGCATATTCCTTACCTGTAATATCCGTTTTCTCAAATTTGACATCTGCCCGAGGAGATTGGGTTCCCGGTTTTCCTGGTATTGTGTTTTGAGACTTCTTATTAAACTGGCCAGACCGAGAAAGCGGTTGGTATAAGCTAAGAGTAATAGTGATATAGCCGGAAATAACAGAGCCGGTGTAGTAAGGGTAAGTTCCATACTATTAGAATTCATTTGTAATGCAATATTACTTTATAGAATTCATTTTGCACATAGTTTTGCAAGAAACTTTTTACCCCTTGATTGTATGGCGGCCGTTCCGCTATTAAGAAGAAACCCGAGCTGGGCTTTCAGTTCTTCTGCTATCCAGTCATCGCATTCTTTTAAGGAATATAATATATCCATGCAATTGGCTTTTACCGCTACGGGAGTGTGCTGGTCGGCGAGCCATCCGAAAGTAGCCTCAATGATAGCGGTATAATCAAAATTTGAAGGAATGCTGTTGCTTTTCAGAACATTCATTAAGATTTTAGTGTAATGCCTGCGGCAACTGTTATTATTTTGAATGGGATAAGA
>JAATFW010000279.1 GCA_015654985.1 Sphingobacteriales bacterium
AGCAGGATAAGTTGAATTTGAGGCCTAAGAAATTTTTAATGTGGCTGTTTGTGATTACTTCATTTATGCTTTTTGCTGCTTTAACAAGCGGCTATATTGTGTATACCGCAGGTAATCCATCGCGGGGATTGAAAATGATTCTGCCCCACATTTTCGTTTACAGCACCGGCGTTATCATGTTAAGCAGCGTGACGCTATTCCAGGCTTACCGTGCAGCAAAATTGCTGCAGTTTGGCCGGCAGAAATTATTTCTCATCCTTACCATTGCTTTGGGGATCCTGTTTTTCGCACTTCAGCTTTTATCATGGAATGGCTTTGTTAAACAGGGGATTTATTTCGTAAATCCGAATGCTTCACAATCATTTTTATATGTATTTACCGGCGCCCACCTTTTACATATCACAGGTGGTCTGGCGATGCTTATTCATGCTTTAAGAGGGAAGATCAGGAATATTCCGCAGGTTAAGAATCTTTTCAACCTGGAGTTGACTTCCATCTTCTGGCACTTCCTTGGCATACTGTGGATTTATTTATACGTTTTCTTACTTTTGAATCAATAAATTAAAATGAGTACGACTGTTTCACAATTAGACGAAATTAAAACGGGAGCCTGGGATGGTGGAAAATCGCCTGTAGACGTAGAATACGGCAAGCTGATGATGTGGTTCTTTCTCCTTTCTGATGCATTCACTTTTTCTTCCTTGTTAATCTATTATGGAGCACAGCGTTTCAGCAAGCTTAGCTGGCCCGACCCTGATGAGATCTTTCAGTCTATTCCGGGAGTGGCCGATCATGGTTACCCCCTGGTGTTTGTAGGTATTATGACATTTATCCTCATCATGAGTTCTGTAACAATGGTTTTGGCTGTTGAAGCCGGTCATCGTGGTTCTAAGAAAGAAGTTGTGAACTGGATGATCCTTACTATTATCGGCGGTCTTATGTTCCTGAGCTGTCAGGCAGCAGAATGGACGCATCTTTATCACGAAGGCTTTTGGTTCGCCAGCATTCCTGATACCATTAAAGGTGTTGATGCTGTTGGGGCAACCCAATTTGCCAATCTGTTTTTTACTATTACAGGCTTTCACGGATTCCACGTTTTCAGCGGCGTGATCATTAATGTGATCATATTACTGATGACACTTGGGAATGTATTCCAAAAGAGAGGTACCTATATGATGGTTGAAAAGGTTGGCTTATACTGGCACTTTGTAGACCTGGTTTGGGTGTTTGTATTTACATTTTTCTATCTCGTTTAAATTATAAGATATTCATATGGCAACGGAACAGACACATTCAGAAGAGCATGCTCATGAAGAACATGCCAGCATGACGAAGAAGAGAATCTGGCAGGTATTTTTTTATCTTTTGGGGATCACTGCCCTTGAATTTATTATTGCCCTGGTACTCATCCCTCAGGGATTAAGCCATGGTCTTGGCAATTTTATTTATGTGTGTCTCACTCTCTTAAAGGCATATTATATAGTTGCCTATTTTATGCATCTTAAGTTTGAGAATATGGCCCTGATAACCAGTATTGTGGTCGCTTTAATATTTATTGTTTATCTGATCGTACTTGTTTTAACAGAAGGATCATATTTGCAGGTTCATATGTTCCAATGAGCAACACCTTCCCATTAAAGAAAATATTAATCCTGGTAACTCTTCTTGCAGTGCCGGGATTTTTATATTATTTACTCCAGGATAAAGGCAGGAACCGCTACCGGCCGTTGGAAATATTCGGTCCTAAACAGGTTGCTTCAACGTTTCATACAAAACGGGGGAAAAAGATCCCCGATACCATCTATCATGTTATCAGCGATTTTAAGCTTACTGACCAATCCGGCAATGTTGTATCGTTTCCTGCAGATTCAAACAGGATCAGCGTATTTAACTTCTTCTTTACCCGCTGCGGTACATGTCTTCCATTCAACAGGCAAATGGAGAGGATAGCTGCAGAGTATGCCGATAATAAAATGCTCCGGTTCTACTCTATAACTGTTGACCCGGATTACGATCAGCCCGAGGTATTAGGGAAATATTCCGGTTCTTTCCGTTTGCCGGAGGGGAAGTGGCGCTTCCTTACAGGAAATAAAGAGCTGATCTATGGCCTGGCCCGGAATAGTTTCCTGGTTGATGTACTGGCAGACCGGAGATCTCCCGGGAATATCATTCACAGTACCCTGTTTATTCTTGTTGATGCACAAAAACGTATCCGGGGATATTATGATCCGGCCAGCAAGGAGCAGACAGATAAGCTTACAGACGAAATTAAAGTTTTAATTGCAGAGGAATTGCGTAAAGTGGTCCGCTCTGAAAATATATAATATACAATGAACGATAAGATCATATTCAGAATAGTAACTGCTGTTTCTGTTTTCGTATTCCTTGTGGTAATTATACTGCAAAGCAAAGTAATCACTCTTTTTCCTGAAGGGGCAACTGTTCCGTCATGGGTGTTTTTCTTTCCAAAGTTAAATGCCATTCTGAACGGAACCTGCAGTATCCTGTTAATCATTTCATTGCTTCAGATAAGAAACAGGAATATCAGGGTACATAAGATACTGAATATTATCACTTTTATTCTGTCGTCCCTCTTCCTTGTATCCTATATTATATTCCATGCCACGGGCATTCATACCAGCTATGGCGGCACAGGTGCGATAAGGTATGTATATTATTTCATTCTTATTACACACATTATACTTGCTGCGGTTGTTTTGCCGTTAGTGTTATTAAGCTTTTACAGTGGATTGCAAATGAATGTGGCACGGCACAGAAAGCTTGTTCGCTGGAGTTTTCCGATATGGTTGTATGTTACCGTTACAGGAGTAGTGGTTTACCTGATGATTTCTCCATACTATACTTTTTAAATTTCTCAAAACAGATATTATGAAAGCGATAAGATGTTGGATAGCCTTTATTTGTTTTTCAGCGATGTTAGCCGTTAAAACTGATGCTTCAGCTCAGTGTGCTATGTGTACCCTGAACGCCGAGAATTCTGTAAAGAACGGAAATACCGAGGGCAAAGGCTTAAATAAGGGAATTCTTTACCTTTTAGCAGCCCCTTATCTGGCGGTAGCAGGGGTAGGTTTTTTATGGTATAAGAGGTACCGCAGGAAGGATGTCAGCCTGAAAATGAAGGATCAGAAAATCAATATGAACTAAACAGCTAAAATGCCAAACACACCACAGCTTCAGGCTGTTCTTCATGCCAAGTGCCCCCGCTGCCGCAGGGGAAATATCTATGCCGGCCCCATGCGCCTTGCCCGTGAGCAGAAAATGAACGAATATTGCCCCCATTGCGGGTTACGTTTTGAAATAGAACCCGGCTACTTCTATGCAGCAATGTATGTAAGTTATGCGTTCAACGTGGCGGAAATAGTTACCACTTCCATTCTTACTTTTTATCTGAGCGGGGGAAGCGAATCCCCCTGGCTCTATATAGGTGTTATATTTGGAATAGTACTTATTATGTCTCCCTTTAACCTGAGATATTCCAGGGTGGTGCTGCTGCATTGGTTATCGCCAAAAGTGAAATATAACCCGGAACTTGACAGATAGGTTATGGGTTGAAGGTTGAAGGTTGAAGGTTGAAGGTTGAAGGTTGAAGGTTGAAAGTTGAAAGAACCGGAGATGCAACCTTTACTTTGTAGTGTAAATACCTGTAACTATCTTCGTGTTGTTTTTTTAAGATAAATGGCCTGTTGGTTTAGGTGATTGATGCTTATAGCTTATACATATAACTTAATTTAGAGTGATTTAGACTTACAACGTATTACTTACAACTTATAACTTATATGATTGCTTCTTCCACTTTCTCTTTTCTGAATGCTGTTGCTGAGAATAATAACCGTGAATGGTTTCAGGTGCATAAGGGCGGGTATGAGACTGCAAAGGAAAATGTGCTTGCTTTTACCGGAGAAATTATTAGAGGACTTTCAAAATTTGACCCAACCATTCCTTCTGATCTTAATCCTAAGGAATGTGTGATGAGGATTTACAGAGACATCAGGTTTAGTAAGGATAAATCGCCTCTCAAAACAAATTTTGGGATCGCCATATCCTCCAACGGAAAGAATTTTAAAGGTCCGGGATATTATCTTCATATTCAGCCGGGCAGATCTTTTGTTGCCGGCGGTTGCTGGTATCCTGAACCTGAAAGTCTTAAGGCTATCAGACAGGAAATAGACTATAATTTATCCGACTGGAAAGAGATAACAAACGATCCTGGTTTTGTAAAAGCTTTTGGATCACCTGATACAGAAGCTAAACTTCGTACAGCTCCAAAAGGCTATCCCTCCGACCATCCCGCAATAGAATATCTTAAGCTGAAAAGCTTTACTGCAAGCGCGCAAATAACTGATAGTGATCTGAGTAAAGATGGTTCTGTTGCTATTGTAACAGAATTGTTTGAAAAATTATATCCTCTGATGGTTTTTTTGAGGAATGCGATTTCTTAATATTGTAACATGAACAAGTTAGTTTTTCTTTTCTTTGTTGTCTTTTGCCTGAGCTCATGCGTGGTTTTATCACCCAAAAAGTACAAGGCCCTGCTTGCAGAACGGGATTCCCTCGATACAGGTTTAAATGAAGCAAATACCAGGATAGAAAGCCTGGAAGAAACGCTTTTCCGTTTAAGATCAGATACGGCTCTGCTGCATAGTGAAATTGCTGATCTGAATTCTAAGATAAAAGGTTTAAACAGTAACAACGCAACACTAAGAGCTTCGAGCAGTAAGTTGTCGGATGATCTGAAGAGCAGGGAAGCACGTTTAAAAGAAGTAGAGGACGTTCTGCGTAAGCGCGATGAAGCAACTCTTGCATTGAAAGATAAATTGCAGAAGGCCCTGCTTGGATTTCAGCAGAGCGGGCTTTCAGTAGAAATAAAAAATGGCAAAGTGTATGTTTCTTTGACGGATAAACTATTGT
This sequence comes from Sphingobacteriales bacterium, assembly GCA_015654985.1. GTDB lineage: Bacteria > Bacteroidota > Bacteroidia > Sphingobacteriales > Sphingobacteriaceae > Arcticibacter. Next base: position 4,930 of record JAATFW010000279.1, read on the forward strand.
TCAGCACCGGAAGTATAGTTATTGATGATAAGGGAAAACAGGCGCTTGAAGGTCTTGCTACTGTTCTTAAATCACAGCCTGAAATTAATATTTCTGTTGAGGGCCATACAGACAATCAGCGTGTGGTAAATCTGGGACAGATTAAAGATAACTGGGACTTAAGTGTGTTAAGAGCTACCTCTGTTGTACGCTATCTTACCGAAGTTCAGCATATAGAGAATGCACGTCTTACAGCTACAGGGAAGGGCCAGTATCAGCCTGTCGAAGATGCTAATACCCCCGAAGCCCGGAGCCGCAACCGCCGCATAGAAATAGTACTTTCGCCTAAACTCGACGAACTGTATAACCTCATTAAATAAATATATCATACAGAAGGCTTCCACACATGGAAGCCTTCTGTATGATATCCGGAGTGCCGAACGGTTGATCAGGGCACTATTTGTAAAAAGTGTTGTAAGTCATTTTTTTTCAGGAAGATAGCCTCTATTTTTATAGATATTTTAAAGCCTGTCGGAAGTGTTTCTTCCGAAAGCGTACTGATAACCTTTTATAACTCGAATCACTGATATGAAAATAGCTATTGTATACTGTTCCAATCACGGCACTGCAGAAAAGGTAGCCTTTTTAATTGCTGAGAAACAAGAGGGGAACGAGGTGGACGTTGTGAACCTTTTAAAAACCCCGAATCCTGCAATACAGCAATACGACCGGATAATTATTGGTGGTTCTATTTATTTCGGAGCTATTCAAAAGCAGATAAAGCGGTTTTGTGATTATAATGAAGACGTATTGGAGCAAAAGGAATTAGGGCTGTTTATTTGCTGTATGCTTGACGAGCAAAGAAAAGTACAGTTTGAGAATGCTTTTTCAGAGAAACTGAGGCTTCATAGCAGGGCCAATAGTTGCTTTGGCGGTGAACTTCAGTTTGAAAAACTGAATTTTCTGGAAAAGCTAATTGTAAGAAAAGTAGCAAAAACAGGTGCTGCTGATTTACACATCGATTTTACGGCAATAGATCAGTTTGTCAATGACCTGAACAATAAAGCCGGCAATGTTAGAACGGGCTCTTAAAATTCTGAAATAAAGGGAGTTCCCTGTCTTTTTCTGAAAGAATGATCTCTTCTTCATTTAGCCCCCAGTTTATATTCAATGAAGCGTCATTCCAGCGCACCCCGATCTCTGAAGCTTTGTCATATGGATTAGTAACTTTATAGGTGAAAATTGTATTATCTTCAAGAGTAGCAAAGCCATGGAGGAAGCCGGGCGGGATCCATAACATGCGGAAGTTTTCACCGCTTAGTTCCACGCTGACATATTTACCGAATGAAGGTGAGTTTTTACGGATATCAACAGCGATGTCGAGAACGGAACCCCGGATCACCCGTACGAGTTTGCCCTGTGCAAATGGCTCCGACTGAGCATGAAGTCCCCTGAGGGTTCCGCGATGCGAAAGCGATTGATTATCCTGTACAAATTCTGAACGGATACCCTCTGCCTCAAAAAGCCTTTTGCTGTAGCTCTCGTAAAAGTAACCGCGATCGTCTTTCCAAACCTTTGGCTCAACAATTATAACTCCCTGAACGGCTGTTTCTGTAAATTTCATTTTTAATCTATAAGCTCCATTAAGGTACTGAATGATACAAAGCGGTTTGCAAAACGAGAGGAAAGGTCCTCTAGAATAACGGGCTCATGATCCTGCTTAAACTGATGATAAAGGCTTATGTTATCAGCTATGAACTGAATGCAATAAGTAATCCCCTCGTTTGGAGAGTCCAGCACTTTCAACAGGCGGCTGGAGGCAAAAAGCTCTGTATCCATAACCCTGTCTACAAAATTTTTGTTCATCCAGCCCAGCCATTCTTCCTGCATGCTATCTTCAATAATGATTGTTATATTATATAAGATCATCCGCGAAGATAAAAGCATGTATCCAACTATCCAAGATTATCTCCCCTTAAGTTTCTGAAACGCTTTCTTGCTTCTGTTACAAACAGGCTTCCCGGAAAATCTGTTATAAGTTTCTGATAATAGGCCTTTGCTTTCTCTGTATCGTGCAATTTGGTTTCATAGATCTCTGCAAGCATGAATAAGGCGTCGTCCGCCCAGATATCATAGCTATAGTTTTCTGTAATGGACAGAAGGCTTGCCACTGCCCTGCTGATATTATTCTGCTTTAGAAAGATCTTTGATTTCGACATCAGGATATCGTCGGAGAGAGAATTTCCGGGATAGGATACATCAATACTGTCGAGAACGGAAAGGGCCTTATCCAACTGATTGGAAAAGATCAGGCGGTCGGCCATAGCATATTTAACAAGGGCATTGGTATCAGCTTTTGACATAGTGTTTTCAGCGATCAGGAGGCTTAAATTGAGGGCATCATTTGCAATTAACTGGGAAGTGGAACTCTTTAAAACATCGAGCTGAGCTTTTGCCCAGGCAAAATCGCCCTGGTAATAGGAAAGCCGTGCACTCCGGTATTTTGCCTCCTGACCTATGGGCTCTCCTGCAAATTCTTTCTCTGCCTGCCCGTATATCAGAGCGGCTTCCCATACTTCACCGGTCAGGATATAAATATCTCCTAAATCGAGCTTGGATTGCCCTGTTAAAGAGGGAGGCAAGCCGGGGATTTTCAGCATTTCTTCCAGCAGTGATTCCGCCTTATCCGGTTTGTTTAAATAAAATGCTTCAAGGTTAGCCAGTTGCTGCATGGCAAAGACCGTATTCCTGTTCCTGCCGAACTCCTTCAGCAGGATAAGATAATCGTTCTCCAGTTTGTTCAGGTCGGTGCTGCTGCTTATGTCCTCTGTAAGCATCTGATATCTGACTCTGAGCGCCTGTATTTTTGCCGGGATATAATATTGGCTTCCGGAGCCTTTACCTGCCAGGTATTCCAGTCCTTCCACTGCAAAAGGATAAGCTTTGGCTGAGATAAAAAGCAGGGCAAGATCATAAACCCTGTCGCCCTCCTCTTTTAATCGTTTATCAAGTGATATTGCTTGTTTCAGTGCCGGGCCATATTCTTTTTGCTGGATGTACAGCCAGATCAGAAGGTCGGAGAACGCCGGATTCTGAGGCTCTTTCTTAAGTTTTGCCAGTAAATGTGTTCTTAAAATTGAATAGTCATCAGGTGATTCGAAGACAGAAGCAAATGAGCTTTTAGCCTGATTAATAAGTTCAGGGGTTTTGTTGCTGCCGAGAATATCGAGATATTCCTGCACCAGCATTGTTTTGTTTTTCTGATACCGGTACAGAGCCAGCAGATCGAATGTAAACGCGTTTTCGTCTTTAAGCAGCTTCCGCCCGTTTAATAAGGTTTTGACCGAATAATCATAAGCACTTGCCCTGTAAAAGGCAACTGCGAGGTCTCGAATTGCATATTCACTGGCAGGAAGGTCTTTTATCAGGCTGTTATACCAGTTTCCGGCTTTTTCCTGCTCTCCCTGCTCCTGTAATATCCGGCCGTAATCTATTTTATAGATATAAGTAGTATTCTTGTCCTGCATCATGCTTTTTACAAGCTTTTGCGCCTCGTCATATTTCTTAAGCTTCAGCAATGTATTTAAATACTCATCGTAATACTGTTCCCGGGCTCCCTTGTTAAACAGCTCCTGGTAAACAGATAAAGCTTTCTCCCATTCACCATTCCTGTAGTATTGACCGGCGAGGTTATCTTCGGCAGACAGTTGTGCAAATACATTAATCGAAGCAGTAAGAATAAGGGTGGCAAGAACCAGTTTCTTCATTTACACATTTCGTCAGGGCTTCAGCTAAAATAACGACAAAAACGAGCTTTGCATATATAATAACGATTTTTATTTTACATTAGCGAAAGAACGCAAGTTGGCTGCCGGCTATATAAAAATAATCAGCTAAGTGTTAATCAGATGTTTGCAGTTTGTTACCGGCTTTTTATTGATCACAGGCCGCTGCTTAGATTCTGGTATATTTGCTGTATTCTAATTGTTACTTAATTGAGTTTATAAAAGGTATATTTTAGTGTCTTAAATATACGTTCTGTATTAAAGAATGTCTTACTCTGGTAATTATGTATGGAAAGTAAGCTAAAGATATGTTTCCGGATTATGATGATGTTATTGCTGTTTATTTCATGCAGGCAGGACAGGCATGCTCCGGTAATTCCTATTGAGGATTTTTTCCGTAATCCTAAAAAAACAGCATTTCAGATTTCTCCCGATGGCAATTATATCTCCTTTCTGCAGCCGTACAAAAACAGGATGAACGTTTTTGTTCAGACTATTGACGGACGCAATATGACCCGCCTGAGCGGTGAAACCGGTTTTAATATCTCAGTTTATTTTTGGGTCAATGATAAAGAGATCGTGTATATGAAGGATAATGGCAAAGGGAGTGATCCCAATTTATTTGCTGTTGACCGCGAAGGTAAAAATTTCAGGCGATTGTTATCCGAAAAGAGCGTGCGGCTAAAGCTTATTAATCAGAACAATATTACCAATAACGAATTACTGATAGCGCTTAATAAACGCGATTCTACCATTTTTGATGTTTACCGTTTAAATGTAAGTACAGGAAAACTTGAAATAGCAGAAAAGAATCCGGGAAATATTATTCACTGGATTGCAGATGAGCACGGAAAGCTCAGACTGGCCCTTGCCAGCGATGGGGTGAATGAAACCCTTCTTTTCCGTCTGAACGAAAATGAAGCTTTCAGGCCTGTAGTTACCAATAATTTTAAAACCAGAATTTCGCCGGTAGGCTTTTGCAGTAATAAATCGAATTGTATCTATGCCCTGTCTAATCAGAACAGGGATAAGATAGCTCTTGTTGAAATAGATTGTTCAACAGGAAAAGAGATCAGGACAATTTTCAGTCACGACTCTGTAGATGTTTTCGAAGCGGGCTACTCTTCCATGCAGCATAAGCTTCTTTATGCAGGTTACGAAACCTGGAAAAAAGAGCGGCATTTTTTGGATGATTCCACGAAGAGTATTTATAAACACCTCGAAAGCCTTCTGCCCAACACAGAAGTCAGGATAACAGGGCAGGATTCGTCTGAAAGAAGTTTTATAGTAAGAACTTTTAATGACAGGTCTGCCGGCACTTTCTATCTGTATAACCGCCAAACGAAGAAGCTAACTAAATTAAGTGATATTAACCCCTCGCTTCATGCCGATGAAATGTGTTGTATGAAGCCGGTTTCCTTTAAGAGCAGGGATGGTTTTGTTATTAACGGGTATCTGACCCTTCCTTTAGGATATAAAGCAAGAAACCTGCCGGTGGTTGTTATTCCTCATGGGGGGCCTTCTTCCAGAAATTCATGGGGATTCAATTCAGAAGTTCAATTTCTGGCTAACCGTGGGTATGCTGTTTTTCAGTTGAATTTCAGAGGGTCTAAGGGCTATGGAAAGAAGTTCTGGATAGCCGGCTTCAAGAAATGGGGCAGCGACATTCAAAGCGATATCACTGCAGGCGTACAATGGCTGATAGATGAAGGCATTGCCGATAAAAGCAGGATAGCAATTTACGGAACTGGTTTCGGCGGCTTCAGCGCTCTTCACGGACTTTGTTTTCAGCCTTCTCTTTACCGGTGCGGTGCATCGCAATCAGGGTTTGTTAACCTGTTTACCTATATTAAAGCAGTTCCTCCTTACTTTATACCCACGCTGCAGATGTATTACGAAATGGTAGGAAATCCCGAAGAAGAAATAGATTACTTCAGGTCAGTTTCTCCTGTTTTTCACACTGATAAGATCAGGGCGCCGGTATTAATTGCGCAGGATATTAAAGATCCAAGGGTAAACGTTAATGAAACAAATCAATTTGTCAGGGAATTAAAAAGCCGGAAGGTTAGTATCTCTTATCTGGCAAGGGAAAACAATGATGACAGTGATTATAGCCCTGATAAACAAATGAAGTTTTACCGGCAGCTTGAGCTGTTTTTAAATAATAACCTGAAGAAATAAAACCTGATGAGTAAAAGTAAATCTCAGTACAGGGTAAACAACTGGCTTAATGCAGGCTTTTTAATATTGATCATACTTTCACTTGTGGTAGCTCTTGTGCTTGCTCACCGCCTTACGGAGAAATATGTTGAAAATGAATTTAATGCAAGAAAGATAGATGTCCTGGAAGAAACACTGAAACCGTATAACGAGTTTTTTAAAAACAGGGTCCCCGAAATTTCATTCTACCAGGGATATCTCGATTCGGCCTCGGCTGTAAAATATGCAGACACGGTTTTTAGAAAGTATGCATTTGTCAGCAGTCTTATCTTTTATGATACGGAAATCAGTAATCACCCGGTATATAATGCTTTCAGGGTATATAACTTCTCAATGCTTCCCCGGTCTATTTATCAGTTCAGCAGAAATGCCTCTCCTGTTTTGTGGTATAGAAATACGGCATCACGAAATGTACCTGTAAAGGGAATTGATGAATTTAACAGGATGGCGGTAAAGCTCTCCGGCTATATTGAATCGGCCGATACCACGAGGGCACTTACATCGGCTGAATACATCAGTACATTCTATAGCGTAACACATAACCGTATTACCTTTATGAATATACCGCGGCAGGAAGATGTCCGCACGTTTAAAGACCTGATGTTTAAAGAGCTACCCTGTTCGCCGGTATTTGAGCAGGATATCATGTCTTTTATTCTGGATCCGCTGCGGCTGTCGGTAAAAAATGTACACAGAGAATTATACCAGGCTATCAGCATCAAACCTTTGGTTTATGAATCATTAGACACCAATCCTGAAATATTAAGCACTGAACTGCCCCTTTCGGGAGCATTTGCCGACTATAAATTATACTTCAGTTCCACCAGCAAATATCTTACCGGAGAGATCTACAGCCGGTTTATCCCGGTAGCCCTTGCCATTCTTTTAATATATATTACGCTGATCTTTCTTGCCTGGCTTATTTACAGGAACCTGAATGTAAACAGCAGGATGTATAAACTCCAGTACGATTTTATTAACAACCTTACTCATGAATTTAAAACACCGGTAAGCGTGA
>JAATFW010000188.1 GCA_015654985.1 Sphingobacteriales bacterium
GGCCTGGCGGAGCTCAGACCCTATTTTAGAACTCAACCGTTTTAATATTGGCTATGGACTATAAGCTATGAATTATGGTCCATATTTGCTACCTTTGCACCTTCAAATGAAGAATACCCAAAAATACTTCAGTCTTTTGTTTTTCTAGCGCAATCCGGCACCGTATTGACCATACATCCTCCGTCTCTTTGCAAAAAAAATATATTATGAGTCATCATCCCGAAATAGAAAAAAGGAAAACTTTCGCAATTATCAGTCACCCCGATGCGGGTAAAACAACATTAACAGAAAAATTCCTGCTGTTTGGCGGAGCTATTAATACCGCTGGTGCGGTAAAGCGAAATAAAGCTAATCAGAACACAACTTCCGACTTTATGGAGATAGAGAAACAGAGAGGGATCTCGGTAGCTACCTCAGTAATGGGATTTGAATACAAAGACAAAAGGATCAATATTCTTGACACCCCGGGACATAAAGATTTTGCAGAAGATACCTATCGTACACTTTCAGCAGTCGACAGTGTGATCCTGGTAGTCGATAGTGTAAAAGGGGTAGAAGAACAAACTGAAAAACTCATGGAGGTTTGCCGGATGCGAAACACCCCGGTCATTATCTTCATTAATAAGATGGACAGGGAAGGTAAAGATCCGTTTGATCTTCTTGATGAACTTGAAAGTAAATTAATGATCAGCGTATGCCCCCAATCCTGGCCAATCGGCCAGGGATATACATTTAAAGGGGTTTATAATATTTACGATAATCAGTTAAACCTGTTCGAAGCTGACAAAGCAAAGGTAACAGAACCGGTCATACAGGTAAAGGACCTGCAGGACCCGCTCCTGGGCCAGTATCTCCACGAACAGCCGCTGGATAAACTTAAAACAGACCTGGAGTTTATCGGGGGGATTTACGGTCAACTGGATAAGGAAATGTACCTGGAGGGTCTGCTGGCTCCCGTATTCTTTGGAAGCGCTATCAATAACTTTGGAATACGCGAGTTGCTGAATACATTTATTGATATAGCTCCGAGCCCTTTTTGCCGCGAGGCCGAACAACGCATGGTATATGCTGATGAAAAAGACTTCTCAGGCTTCGTTTTTAAAATTCATGCCAACCTCGATCCAAAGCACCGCGACAGGATTGCCTTCCTGAGGATCTGTTCAGGGAAGTTTGAGCGCAATAAATTCTATTACCATACCCGGCAGAATAAAAAACTGAAGTTCTCAAATCCAATGGATTTTATGGCCAATGATAAGACCCTTGTAGAAGAAGCATGGCCGGGCGACGTGGTGGGCTTATACGACAGCGGAAACTTTAAAATTGGTGATACCCTTACCGAAGGAGAACAATTACAGTTTAAAGGTATCCCCAGTTTTTCTCCTGAGATTTTCAAAGAGGTTGAGAACAGAGACCCGATGAAAACCAAACAGCTTGAAAAAGGGATTCAGCAGTTGACCGAAGAGGGAGTAGCTCAATTATTTGTTCAGCAACCCGGGAACCGGAAAATTATTGGTGCTGTGGGAGCGCTCCAGTTTGAAGTTATTAATTTCCGCCTCGAACATGAGTATGGTGCAAAGTGTGCTTTCAGACCCCTCTCATTCTCACGATCAAGCTGGATTACCTCGAAAGACAAAAAAAGCCTGCAGGAAATTATGCAGCGAAGAGCATCGCACATAAGTTTCGACAAAGATGGAAATCCTGTTTTCCTTGCCGATAACGACTGGGCAATCAACCTGGCAAAACGCGATTTTCCCGATGTTGAATTTCATATAACCTCCGAGTTTAAACAGCATTAATATGCACAGCGGCATCAGGAGATAATATTTAGTTATCGGGCTCCTGATGATGCTGTCGCTACTCCTCATAAAATTCTGCCAGAGCTCCAAAATAAGCATAATCCCAGCCTTCTGTAATATCCTGATAGTCATCGTCAGGTATATTAGTATGCCTTAGCTCTACTGAGGTTCCGCTTTTATGGGGGTGGAGCTTTATGGTAACAATAGATTTCTCTTCCTGGTCACCAAAGTACCATTGCTGCACAATCTTTTTTCCTTCTTCGAATTCAAGATTTTTCCCGGATATACTTCCTTCCCAGAGGGAAAATTCAGAACCCGCTTCTGCCGACATTTCTGCCTCTTCCCCTGTCCACAAATAGATCGTCGCCGGAGTTGTTAAAGCCCTGTATACCTCTTCAGGAGATGCGGAAATAGCATAGTATTTTTTATAATCTTTCATTTTCTAACTTCTGAAACCAGCTTTTGATTCCTGGCCCCACTATTTATTTCATGAGTTCAAACTTACATGAAATTAATTAAATACATAGAACGGGGTAAAGATCCGGTCCTGTCAGTATCCCTAACTTATAACCAGGCAGGAAACCAAACATAATTGCTCTTCTTGCAGTTTATGCCTTAAGTTCCTCTTAAAACAGGACGTACAGACTGCTTATGATAGAAACAGAAGAACAAAAGAGAGAGGCTAATGCATTTTACCAGGAAGCGCTTGAAATGCTAAATGCAAGCGGAGCCAATTTTATGCTTGGTGGTGCGTTTGCAATGTTTCAGTACACCGGACTTTACCGCGACACCAAAGACCTGGATATATTCTGTAAATCAAGCGAATACCCCCATATTTTAAAATTTTTTGCAGATAAAGGCTATCGTACAGAGCTTACTGATGTACGCTGGCTGGCTAAAGTTTTTAAAGGAGAATACTTTATCGATATTATTTTTGATACAGTAAACAATATCTGCACTGTTGACGATTCATGGTATGCCCATGCAACGGAAGGCCAATTTGAAGGCATTCCTGTAAAATTTATGCCTGCAGAGGAGCTGATATGGTGTAAGATCTATGTACAGAACCGCGAACGTTATGACAGTGCTGATATTAATCATATATTGTTAAAATACGGCAGGAAAATCGACTGGAAGAGGTTATTTTTCAGAATTGATCAGCACTGGCATCTTTTGCTTGCCCAGATACTGATCTTCCAGTTTGTATACCCCTCAGAATATCATGAAATTATTCCTAAATGGCTTTTCGACGAATTAATGAGCCGCGCCAATGAACAATATGATCTTCCTCCTGCTGTAGTGAAAGTATGCAGAGGCCCCATGATAGACCAAACCCAGTATAAAGTCGACATTAAAGAGTGGGATTATAAATCATATACCATTAAAACAGTTTAGATTATGTTAAAGATAAAATGACCTATTATATTTTTATAAAACAAGGAATTAAGGCCGTCTATACTTATAACTTACTACTTATAACTTAACACCATGGAAGACGAAAATCAAAAAATACGGATAGCTGCAGTTGCCGACATTCACGTAAAAGAATCTGACAGAGGTAAATGGGCAGAATACTTCAAAGAGGTATCTTCGAAAGCTGATATTCTTATTATATGCGGCGATCTTACAGATACAGGCGATGAGGGAGAAGCTCAGCTATTAGCTGAAGAGCTGAAATCATGTACAATTCCCGTAATAGGAGTGTTAGGAAATCACGATTATGAAAAAGGCAGACATAAACTGATCAGGCAGATCCTTCAAAACAATCATATGTCTGTTCTGGATGGAGAAGCACTGGTTGTAAAGGACATCGGATTTGCCGGAGTTAAAGGCTTTGGCGGTGGTTTTGACAGCCATATGCTTTCCATGTTTGGAGAAGGAGCAATGAAAGCCTTTGTTCAGGAAGCTGTGGATGAGGCTCTTCATCTCGACAGAGCCCTGGCCCGTCTTGATCAGGAACATGAAAACATAAAAAAGATAGCCCTTTTGCACTACTCTCCCATCAAGGAAACAGTAATAGGTGAGCCCGAGCAAATATTTCCGTTTCTGGGTTCATCACGGCTCGCTGAGCCCCTGAGCCGCAGAAATGTAGTAGCTGCGTTTCATGGTCACGCGCATGTCGGACAGCTTGAGGGACAAACCTCAGGAGGCGTAAAAGTTTTCAATGTCGCAAAGCCCCTCCTTCTGCGTTCAGGATACAAGTACCCCTTCTTTCTCCTGGAGGTGTAAGCTTACCGGCAATATTGCTACAGGGAAACTGCTTTCGTTAGGATAAATACAGGGATTCGCGTATATTAGAGCTATTCAATGTAAACAGCGGTCTAAAAGCAATTGTTCTTGTATCACAATATACATAGCTTAAATACTATGATCATATATGTTTTCAAGGTCATAATAAGTACCTTTACTATTGGGGCTTGTTGAGCTGTTTATCATTATTGTATTGCCCGGTAACCATTTAAACAATTGAACTATTAAATCAAGATGCAGTTTACTTCAGTCCGGTTAATTCTCAAAAGCTTTATAGCAATAGTCTTTTTATTTCTTTTGGCGGGATTCTTATTTTATTTAAGCATTTATACCGGCCTTTTTGGTAAGATCCCCTCTGAAAAAGAGCTAAAATCAAGACAAAACAGTTCAGCATCAGAAGTCTATACTTCCGACAGTGTACTTATTGGAAGGTATTTCGTACAAGACAGGACAAACATACGGTATCAGGATATTTCGAAAGAAGTAATCCCGGCATTGATAGCTACAGAAGATGCGCGCTTCTATAAACATAAAGGCGTTGATATAAGAAGTCTGAGTCGTGTGCTGTTTAAGAGCCTTTTGTTTCAGGATGAAAGCTCGGGCGGAGGCAGCACATTAAGCCAGCAGCTTGCAAAAAACCTTTATCCCAGAAAGCAATACAGGCTTTTTAGTATATTTATTAACAAGATCAGAGAAATGATCATTGCCGGCCGTCTTGAGTCCGTTTACACGAAAGAAGAGATCCTGGAACTATACCTCAACACAGTACCTATGGGAGGAAATATTTACGGAATCGAGCGGGCATCCCAAATATTCTTCAATAAGCCGGCCCGGGCATTAAAAACAGAAGAAGCATCTGTCCTTATAGGAATGTTAAAGGCAAATACCACCTATAATCCAATAAGATATCCGGAACGATCCAAAGAGCGCAGAAATGTGGTGATCGATCAGATGGTAAAATATAAATATCTCCGGTCTGATACTGCCGATTCAATCAAAGCCCTTCCGCTCAGATTAAATTATCAAAGAAATATTACAGGCATAGGTATTGCCCCCTATTTCCGTGAACAACTAAGGCTTGAGCTTGAGAAATGGTGCCGGTTGCAGTATAAAAAAGACGGAGAACCATATAACCTGTATACCGACGGATTACGGATATATTCCACAATTGATTCGAGGATTCAGTTACAGGCCGAAAGAGCTGTAAGGATTCAAATGGCCCGGCTTCAAAACACGTTCAGTCAGCACTGGAAAGGAAAAGATCCATGGGGAAATAATTCCTCTGTTATTCAAACAGCAATGCGCCGGTCTCTTCGTTACAGGCAACTTAAAGACGACGGTGTATCTGAAAAAGAAATACAAAACATTTTCAGAAAACCGGTTAAAATGACCTTATTCGCCTGGGGAGGAAATATAAAAAGAATGCTGAGCCCGCTTGATTCAGTAAGGTATTATCAGCGTTTACTGAATACCGGATTGCTCTCTGTAGAGCCCGGAACCGGATATATAAGGGCATGGGTTGGCGGAATAAATTATCATGTATTTAAATATGATCATGTATTATCACGCCGGCAGGCCGGTTCCACCTTTAAACCTGTTGTTTATGCTGCAGCCCTTCAAAAAGGAATGAACCCATGCAGGTATTTCGAGAACAAGCGTATTTCATACCCCGATTTTGAAAACTGGTCGCCACAAAATTCCGACGGCCAATATAGTGGAAAATATACCATGAAGGGAGCCCTTTCTCATTCGATAAATACTATTTCCACACAAATATTGATGAGAACGGGAATTAAACCAACCATTGCATTAGCTCATAAAATGGGAATTGACAGCGATATCCCCGAAGTCCCCTCTATAGCTCTCGGCTCTGCAGATCTTTCTCTGTTCGAGATGGTAAGTGCTTATACCGTTTTTGCAAACCGGGGAAAAGCAGTTCAACCGGTGTATGTTACAAGCATTACTGATCCTGAAAATCATGTTTTGCTGCAGCAATCATCTTCCCGGTCTAAACAGGTAATATCAGCACAAAATGCTTCTATCATGCTCGGGTTATTAAAAGGAGTAGTTGATGAAGGAAGTGCAAACCGCTTGAGAACTGAATTCGGGCTTACTATGGATGTTGCCGGTAAAACAGGCACTACTCAAAATCAGGCGGATGGATGGTTTATAGGCATTACTCCCAACCTGATTACCGGGGTATGGGTTGGAGCAGAAGACCCGGCAGTTCATTTCAGAACACTTGACGCTGGTCAGGGAGCAAGCACAGCCCTGCCCATCTGGGCACGCTTTATGCAAAACCTCAACGAACAACCGGCGTTCTCTGAATACCGGTATAACCGGTTTGATGCCCTTTCTTCGGAAATAAAAGCCCTGCTGGACTGCCCTTCATTTGTTGCTGAAGAACCTGTAATAGAAAAAAAACCAAAAAAAGAATCATTCTTCAAAAGAATCTTTAAGAAAGGGCTGAACTTATTTAAAAAGAAGAATAAAACTAGTGTTAGGTTGTGAGTTGCAGGTTGGGGGTTGCAGGTATAAATAGCCTGGGATTCTTTATAAAAAGGTAATAAGTGATCTTGCTTAACATAACATTACCAGGAACCAGGAAGTACCGTTCTGAAATTTAGCTGTTAAGTTAAAGATAAATATTCATTCCATTGTTAAAAAGCTAAAGATCTTTGGCGATGGATACTCACAACCTGCAACCCACAACCCACAAACTGTACAACACGTTCTTAACTCAATGATTATCAACGATAAAGTAATGTTGTATATTTAAATCAATTTTTTTCGAATCGCTGGAAACCCACGACCTGCAACCCACGACCTGCAACCCGCAACCCACAACTTATAATAACTAATAATTATATTCGCTGTTATAAGGTTGGATTAAAGGATATGAACCAAACCCGCGAAATTAAAAAGTTTATTTACAGCCAGTATTTTTCCGATGGGCTTCGTATTTCATTTGGAGTTCTCCTTCCCCCTCTCCTGCTTTCACAATCAGGCCATTTAGAAACAGGAATTGCAGTTTCCATGGGGGCTATTACAACCAGCATTCCCGATAATCCGGGAGCTGTAATACACAAAAGGAACGGCATGCTTTTCTGCATCCTGTTTATGGTGATAACATCCCTGCTTACCGGACTTATTAATGATTATCCGGTCTTGCTTGTGGCCGAAATATTTATCCTGTCATTTTTCTTTTCAATGTTTAATATCTATGGTAACCGGGCGTCTTCAATAGCCACGGGTGTACTGATTATCATGATTATAAACATCGATCGTCATTTTACGGTCGCTTCAATCTTTGAATACACCGGTTTTCTGCTGGCCGGAGGAATATGGTATATGGCCCTCAGCCTGGCTGTCTCCCAGTTCAGGCCTTACCGGATCGCTCAGCATTCACTTGGCGAATGCATTACTAAAATTGCCGGTTACCTCAAACTAAAAGCAGCTTTCTATGATCCTGAAGCCGACCCCGATAAAACGTATAAAAAGCTTATTGATCAGCAGATAGAAGTTCACCAGCAACAGGAAAATGTACGGGAGATCCTCTTTAAAAACAGAATGCTCACAAAAGATCCAACCAATACGGCAAGACTTCTGATTCTTGTATTTTTGGATATCATAGATCTGTTTGAGCAAACAATGGCAACGCATTACGACTATAAGACCATCCGTTCCAGCTATGGTCATACAGGAGTGCTGAAGGAGTTCAATAAAATACTCGTAAACATGGCACTTGAACTGGAGAACCTCGGATACGATATTAATGCGAACGAAAGGCCACGGCTTGTCCAGGACTTCCAATCGCAGCTCGAACATTTAAAAAGCAGCATTGATCAGGTAGAAAACAACTATGTACTTAAAAAGATCCTGATCAATATCAGGAATATTGTAAACAAAATAACCACCATTTACAGTTATTTCAGTCACAAGAAACTGGAAACAGTACGGATCAGCAATGAAAAAGATCTTGGAAGATTCGTTTCCAGTCAAACGCTCGACCCCAGGCTCTTTATACAGAATATAAGCTTTAAGTCAGCGGTATTCAGGCATGCGCTGAGAGTTGCCATTATCTCTGTTATTGGCTATATAGTATCGCAGATTATACCTCTGGGACATCATAGCTACTGGATATTGCTTACCATCCTTGTACTCTTAAAGCCAGGCTTCAGCTTAACAAAGCAGCGCAATTACCAGAGGCTTGTCGGGACATTCATAGGCGGCATTGCCGGAGCTTTAATCGTGTATTATGTTCACGATCATACGGTCAGGTTTTTCTTTTTACTGGTGTTTATGATTGGCACATACAGCTTTCAGCGACTGAACTACGTAGTAAGTGTTTTGTTTATGACCCCCTACATTTTAATCATGTTCAGTTTTATCGGATTCGGAAGCTTAAGCCTGGTAAAAGAAAGAATGATCGATACCTTTATCGGTTCATTCCTGGCTTTTGCCGCAAGTTATCTGGTCTTCCCTTTCTGGGAATATCCAAAACTAAAAAATTATATGCGTGAGCAACTTATTGCCAATTACAATTATCTTGTAAAGGTGGCCGAAGCATTGACCGGTAAAAGTTTGAATATTACAGAATATAAGCTGGTCAGGAAAGAGCTGTACGTAAGCTCGGCAAATATGGCCTCCGCATTTCAACGGATGATTTCAGAGCCAAAGAGCAAACAGAAAAACGTAAGGGAGGCAAGCAAGTTTATTGTTCTAAACCATATGCTGTCTTCCTATATAGCTACCCTGATATCCTCCATCCGGCAAGACAACAGCAACGAAGGCTCTCTTCCTGTTATCAATCCAACGCACATCAAACTGATCAGAAGGGCTTTATACCAGCTATGTGAAGCAATTACCCGGCTTAAAAGCGGTGAAGAAAACTTCAAAGAGGCAGAAATACATATCCCCGGAAATGCAACCAGAATAGACGTGGAAAGCTCAGACAGCAAGCTGATCACAGAGCAACTGGAGTTTGTCAACAAAACTGCCGGCGATCTCCTTAAGGCAACCACCCGTTTTATCGAGGAGTAGGCGTAAATGAGTTATGGATTATGGGTTATGAATTATGGGTTGAAAGCAACCAGTGCATAATTAACTCCATTCATTGCATTGACCTCCTCTACTTATAATTGACCCCCTCTACTTATAGTTATGACTTATAACTGAGAAAGCTCACAAACTGTAACACATTTCCAACTCAGTGATTATCAGCTATAAAAAATGTGTTGTATATTTAAATCAATTTTTCAAAATCCCTCGTTGCTCTCCATCTTCCAATTTGCACCTCGCAACTCATAACCTTAAACGCCCTCAACTAACAACCCACAACCCACAACCTGCAACTCATAACCCATAACCCATAACTCATAACTCATAACTCAACACCCCCCTCTCCCGTCTTCCGTTTTTAAACGCCTCCCGGGATTTCAGTCCTAGTATTTCAAACATTTGCATGTCTTCATTAAACTCCGGATTGGGAGTAGTGAGCAGCTTATCGCCGGCAAATATGGAGTTGGCTCCGGCCATAAAACACAAGGCCTGTTCTGTAATGTTCATTTCATTCCGTCCGGCAGAAAGGCGCACGACACTTTTAGGCATTATAATTCTTGCAGTAGCTATCATCCTTACCATATCCCATATTGGAATCCGGGTTTGATTTTCCATTGGAGTTCCCTTTACAGCAACCAGGGCATTAATCGGAACCGACTCCGGATGTTTAGGCATATTGGAGAGCGTTTTAAGCATAGAAATACGGTCATCTTCTGTTTCTCCAAGTCCGATAATACCACCGCTGCAAACTGTTATTTTCGCTTTACGGACATTTTCAATCGTTCTAAGACGGTCTTCGTATGTCCTTGTAGTGATAATCCTCTGATAATCATCCTCTGATGTATCAAGATTATGGTTATAAGCATATAATCCTGCATCGGCAAGACGCTGGGCCTGCTGTTCGTTCAGCATACCAAGAGTACAGCAAACTTCCATATCAAGATCATTTACCGCTTTCACCATATCAATTACCTTGTCAAAATCGCGGTTATCACGTACTTCGCGCCATGCCGCACCCATACATAAACGGGATGCCCCTCCATCTTTTGCTTTTTTTGCCGCATCGGTTACCTGTTCCACAGAGAGCATGGCGTGCACATCCACACCCGTATTATATCTGGCAGATTGAGGACAGTAGGCGCAATCTTCCGTACATCCGCCCGTCTTAATTGAGATCAGGCTGCTTATCTGCACCTCTGCATAATCCTTATTTAAACGGTGTATAGTAGCGGCCCTGTAAATTAGATCCAATAAAGGGCTGTGATAAATTCCCGAAATTTCTTCTTTTGTCCAGTCGTGTCTGATCTCCATCTTATTAGATTTTTAGCACCTGTTAGGGCATGGCAAACTTAGAGAAATTGATTTTATATGCAAAATAGATAAACCGCATATAAAAAAGCAATATTCATCGTATCTGTTTTTAAAGGTGTTCATGAGGCTTATTTATCGTTCTCTCATCAGCCTTTGAGAAACAGTTTTATAGATGAAATTTAGATACCATTTAGTTTCAGAACTATTACAGCAATAATCTGCTTGCCAGCCCCAGAAGAAGCAGGAAACCAAACACATCTGTAAAAGTAGTAATGATAATAGAAGATGCGATAGCAGGGTCTATGCCTACACGTTTAAGAAGAAGGGGAATAGAAGCTCCGGTAATTCCGGCAATAACAAGATTTCCGGTCATAGCCAGAAAGATGACAAGCCCAAGCATCACATTACTGTCATAAATTATCGCAAAAACAAAAACGATCAGGCCATTGGCCGCGCCGTTAATTAAACCTACCGTCACTTCTTTCAAAACAGTGCGATAAGCCTGATTGTCTGTAAGATCGTTCAATGAAATACGCCTTACGGTAACTGCAAGTGCCTGGGTAGCAGCATTACCTCCCATTCCTGCGATCATGGTCATATATCCCGAAAGGATTACCAGCTTCGATATCGTCGGCTCAAAATACCTGATCACCGAAGATGCAAGAAAAGCAGTGCCTAAATTGATTACAAGCCACGGAAGGCGGCTCCTCACCGCTTCCTTCCAGTTCCCCGAAAGCTCTTCATCCTCTGATACACCGGAGATCTTCAAAATATCTTCAGTGTTCTCTTCCTCCATTACATCGATAACATCGTCGAAAGTGATCCTCCCCAGGAGATGCATCTCATCATCTACCACAGGAATACTGCTCAGGTTGTACTGCGACAGAAGTTTCGCTACCTCCTCCTGGTCCGTATTTGCTTTTACATATACAAAATCCTCGTTAACGAGCTCCCGGATATGTACAGTGTTCTTCGATTTTATGATATCCTTAAGAGAAACAATTCCCTTCAGACGGTTATAGTTATCTATAACATTAATAGTATAAAACTCCTCGATCTCTTCAGACTGGCGGATAACCTCCTCCAGCGCCTCTTTTTTGGTGAGGCTGCTGTTCACTTTGATGACCCGGGTGTTCATTAGGCCACCCGCGGTATCCTCATCATAGCTTAGAAGATTGCGGATATGACTTGCATCCTCGGCATCCAGGCGTCCCAGAATTTCATCCTGGCTTTCCTGAGGAAGCTGGCTGATAATATCTGTGGCATCATCATAATCAAGCTCTTCAAAAATTTCAGAACGGCGTTCAGGGTGGAGTTTTTCAAGAAGTTTTTCAGGGTGGATTTCGGCATCCATTTCAGAAATAACCTCCGACGCTACTTCCGCTGGGAGGATATTTATGATCCGTTCGCGCGCTTCCTCTGTAAGGCTCTCAAACAGGATCGCAATTTCTGAGGCATGATATTCTTCAAGCAAGGCTTTCAGAACATTTTCATCCTCCTCCAGCGCCTGCTTTATTCGTTGAATATCTTTCCTGTTCAGCTCAAAAGATTGCATTGTTCGCTAAAATAGTAAATGTATCTTTATACTTTACATAGATTAAATATTTATTGCTGTTTTAACATTCATAAGAGAAAACAGCAACTTCAGATTCATTTATAGCTATAACCTCCCACTAAAACAGTTCGTGCGGCAGCCTGTTTTAAACTGATCCCCTACAGATATAAAATGCTCTGCGGCCCCTGATTAAACAACAGATCAATAATACTCAGGTTGGGAAGGAAGCCATTCCTGTCATCAAAAACCTGAAAATAAGCGCCGAATTCTCCATCAGATGAGCGTTTTGGATGTATTTTACTCCTGTAATCCTTTAACTCAGGATAGGTATCTTCATACCCTCCGGTATAAGAATACCTTACATTAAATTTTAACAGCTTTAACAATAATCTGAAAATTTCCTCATTATAATCAAACAGAAAGTCGTATTTCTTCTGATAAAATCCGGCAAAATCATCCTCATAGAACTCAAAATAAGCAGAACTGCGGTACGAAGTCTGCATGCTCAGCCAGTGGAGGCGCTGCCAGTCAAAATCATAACTGATGCGCACGTCTTTATACTTAGTATGAACTTTTGACCCTTTAATTACGGGCACGATCAGGTTTAATCTTCCCTGCGGAGAATGAATAACCGCCCGGTTCCGGTATGTTTGTTTTGGGAAGTTTTCAAAGCGTTCTACCAGAATATTATCCTTATACTGTTTTAATTCTTTGAACAATTCAACAGGGGGTATATAAAATAATGGAAAAATTGCGCCTTTATTCATGGTATATACTATGTTTGTAATTCGGTTCGACGAAATTAACGATAAAAGCACAGATGAAGAAGGTTCTTACAAGCCTTGCCAAATATCCTTTATATTTTATTTCATTGCTCCCCTTTCCCCTGCTGTATTTAATAGCCGATTTTTTATATATAATCCTCTATTATGCTGTTGGTTACCGGCGGCCGGTAGTGCAAATGAACTTAAGAAATGCCTTTCCTGAAAAAACAAAAGAGGAACTGGCCGCAATAGAAAAAAAGTTCTATCATTATCTTTCCACGATGATCCTTGAATCGGTGAAGATGACTTCCATGTCGTCGAAAACGATAAAAAAACGCTTCAGGCTGAACAACCCGGAAGAGATCAGCAAACATTTTGATAAGGGAAAATCGGTAATGCTGGTTACTGCTCATTATGGAAACTGGGAATGGGGATCATTGATCCTGTCGGCAACTTATGCTGAACCGTTCATCATTGTCTACAAACCGCAAACCAATAAGGTTTTTGAAGATATAATGAACCAGATGCGTTCGCGTTTTGGAGCAGTTATGGTTCCTATGAAACAAACCCTCAGAAAGATAGTAAGCTACAAATCCCGGAAATTTGCCGCTGTTTTTCTGGGCGATCAAACGCCGGTCAAAGCAGAAGCACACTATTTTACAACATTTTTAAACCAGCGGACCCCTGTTTTCCTGGGTATCGAGAAGATCGCAAAAATGACAAATTCACCGGTTGTTCTTGGTCATCTTAATCAGGTTAAAAGAGGTTATTACGAGGCTACGTTTATTACGCTCACCGAAAATCCTGCCGCTATGCACGATCATGAAATCACTGAAGCACATACAAAGTATCTTGAAAAGATCATTAACAAAAAACCAGAACTATGGCTTTGGTCGCATAAACGGTGGAAAAACAGCCATTAGATGAATAAATATCCCCAAGTCGCAGTAGTAATTCTGAACTGGAACGGAAAAACATACCTCGAACAGTTTCTTCCCTGTTTACTCCATTCAACGTATCCAAACCTCAGGATTATAGTAGCTGATAATGCATCTTCGGATGACTCAGTTTCATTTGTTACAGCAAATTTTCCCGACGTTGAGATTTACAGAAATGAAACCAATTTAGGTTTTGCAGGAGGATATAATGCTGTACTTAAGGATCTCATATCTGATTACTTCATCCTTCTGAACTCCGATGTAGAAGTAACCCCGGGTTGGATTGAACCTGTCATAACCCTGATGGAAAGCGATCCGGAAATAGCGGCAGCCCAACCTAAACTTAAAGATTATAACAACAGAAATTACTTTGAATATGCAGGTGCGGCAGGAGGCTTTATCGACAAATATGGATATCCCTTTTGTCGCGGAAGGATATTCGGTTCCGTTGAAGAAGATCACGGGCAATATGACTCCCCTACGGAGATCTTCTGGGCAAGCGGCGCTGCTTTGTTTATAAAAAGATTATTCTGGAAGGAAGTTGCAGGTTTTGATGAAGATTTTTTTGCGCACATGGAAGAAATAGATTTGTGCTGGCGCCTGAAGAATAAGGGGCATAAAATAATGTATTGTCCGTCTTCCGTTGTTTATCATATCGGCGGTGGCACATTACAGGCAGAAAACCCTTATAAAACATACCTCAATTACCGGAATAACCTGATGATGCTGCTTAAAAATCTTCCTGCGGGAAAGGCCGCGTTTACTTTGTTCATCAGGTTCTGGCTCGATTTTATTTCTCTCATTAAGTTCTTGCTTGAAGGCAAATTCAGACATGCCGGTGCGATCAGCAAAGCTCACAGAGCTTTCTTTATTAATTTCAGGAAAAACAGAAAAAAGGCAGGTTCAGACCTCTCTGCATTTAATCCGGCAGGCTTCATCAGGAAAAGCATCATCTGGCAGTTCTTCATAAAGGGGAGAAAGAAATTCAGTGAAATTGTGATCTCCCGGTAGCTATCGGGCCCTTTTTACAATTTCATCTGATTCCTCTGAACTTTTCAGACACCATAAGACATCCTGTTTCTAATAAAAGGGCGTTAAGTTCCCAACCCAGCTACTTCCCCTATGATGATAATAGAAGGATGTGTTAGTTTTCCCGCTTCAGCTATGGCCGGAAGATCTTTTACTTTTCCCAATCCCGATTTTTGCTTTGCCAAAGTAGCATGCTGTATAATTGCCGCAGGTGTCTCTCCAAGCCCCTCTCTGATATAGGTTTCAGAAATTTCTTTCAACTTCTTCATTCCCATATAAATTACCACTGTTGAATTACTCTGCATGGCCAGCCGCAGATCAGATGATAAACGGCCGTCTTTCCTGGTTCCGGTAAGCGCCCAGATCCCTTCACTGACGGTACGATGGGTTAACGGAATATTCTCAAAACCGGCCGCCTGCATACTGGTAATACCAGGAATAAAGAATGCTTTGATCCCGTTCTCCCTGGCATACAATATCTCTTCATACCCGCGGCCAAAAATAAAAGGGTCGCCTCCTTTTAAACGGATCACCTTCCCCTTCTCCTCCGCTTTTTCCTTTATTAGTTCATGAATTTTTTCCTGGGGGGTATATTCGCCATAAGGCTGCTTTCCTACATATATTTTCTCACAATCAACCGGCGCTATGCCCAATAGTTCCTGGTTAGCCAGGTTATCATATAAAATAACCCGTGCATTCTGCAATATTTTGTATGCCTTAACAGTAATCAGCTCCGGGTCGCCCGGCCCCGCCCCTATAACATACAACTCCTGGTCTTCCTTATCCACCTGTTATCATTTTAATAAGGGAAAATACAATTCATTTTTTAAATTAGTGAATAAAATATAATACAATATCTTTAATCTTTCACTCTGATGCGCACAAAAAATATTCTTTGATGTTATCCAAACCAGGGAAAAATTGAAACTTTATGAATTATAACCAACTGGGAAAGTCCGAATTAAAGGTGAGTGCGATTGGGTTTGGATGTATGTCTCTTGGCCGGGACCTGCCGCTCAATGCCCAAATCATTGACCGGGCTATAGATCTGGGCATCAATTATTTCGACACAGCCGACCTGTATGATAAAGGGTTTAATGAAGAAACAGTCGGGACCCTTCTCGGCGGTAAACGGGGGCAGGTAATTATAGCTACTAAAGTTGGCAATCAATGGAGGGATGATGGTTCGGGCTGGGACTGGAATCCCCGAAAAGAATATATCTTATCTGCAGCAGACAACAGCCTTCGCCGCTTAAAAACAGATTATATAGACTTATACCAGTTACATGGAGGTACCCTTGAAGACCCGGTTGATGAAGTGATCGAAGCATTTGAGCGGCTTAAACAACAGGGAAAAATAAGGTACTACGGAATATCATCAATAAGACCGAATGTTATAAGAGAATATGTCAGGCGGTCAGACATTGTAAGTGTAATGATGCAATACAGCTTATTCGACAGGCGCCCTGAAGAAAGCTGCCTTGACTTGTTATTATCAAATAATATCGGGGTATTGGCACGGGGAAGCCTTGCACAGGGACTTTTGGTAAATAAACCGGTTAAAAGCTATCTCACCTTTAATGAAAAGGAAGTGGAAACTGCTGCAAAAGCTGTTCGGTTTGCAGGAGGAGAAAGGCGCAGCAGTACTCAGACTGCGCTCCGCTTTGTATTGCAGCAGCCTGCTGTTACTGCTGCTGTAGTGGGTATACGAACATTGGCACAATTGGAAGACGCCGCCAGTACAACATCCGTACCGGCCCTTACAAAAGCAGAGATCTCTTTCCTGCGTGAAGCAGTAAAACAGAATTATTATGAACAGCACAGGTAAAGGATGTTAAAACCCTGCCTTTAACTCACAACATTGATCATATTTCCTGTAATAAATCCTCTGACGTTTCTGAGTGTAATATCCATAATACGCTGTCTTGCCTCAAAGCTCATCCAGGCATTATGAGGTGTAATGATACAGTTCTTTGCGGTTAGCAAAGGATTGCTGCGTGGAGGTTCTTCAGATAATACGTCTGTTGCAGCGCCGGCAATGATATTATTGTTTAACGCTGCTGCAAGGGCATGCTCATCAATAAGCAGTCCTCTTGAAGTGTTAACCAGGAATGCCCGGCTTTTCATCTTTTTCAGAAGATCTGCATTTACAAATCCTGCATTATCGGGTTTAAGAGGTAAATGGAGTGATACAATATCGCTTTCTCTGAATATCGTTTCCAGATCTGCATACTCTGCCAGGTCTGTTTCTTTTTTATGCGGGGCATAATAGATTACCCGCATTCCAAAAGCACCGGCTATTTTAGCTACCCGCCGCCCGATATTGCCGAAGCCCGCCAGTCCCAGTGTTTTTCCTTTTAGCTCAATAAGAGGGCTGAGTGCGTAACTGAAATCCGGGGATTTCTGCCACTCACCCGAGGCAACAGAACGGCTGTGTAATCCCACCTGGTTAACAAGCTCAAGAATAAGAGCAAACGTATGCTGGGCGACAGAATCGGTGCCATAATCAGGAACATTGCACACTACAATGCCCTTTTCTTGTGCCGCTTCAATATCAATAATATCATATCCGGTAGCCAGCACGCAGATAAGCTTCAACGCCGGCAACTTTTCTATTTCTTCACGTCCAAATGCTACCTTATTAGTTAATACGATACCTGCGTCCGCACATCTTGTTACGATCTCTTTAGCATCGGTTCTGTCAAAAATTTCGGTCTCTGCTAATTCTTTCAGGCCATCCCATTTCAAATCTCCGGGATTTAATGCATGCCCGTCTGTTACTACTGCTTTCATGGTGCATATTAATGAAATATTTTTACAGGAAAAAGAAATAAAATCCCTACCTTGTAAACCTCTTACCAAAGCGGTTTTCGGTATTACAGATGGAACCAACATATATATTCAAGGCCCCTTCTGCGGATTTAACTGTTGTCGTATTGTTTATTAAAGAATTAAAATTACTGTCAGAAGCAGGCACTTCAATAAACAAGTGGTCATATTTTATCTCCCATAAAACTAAAACCGCATAATTACACTATGAAAAGACATTTGAAATATCTAAAGCATCTCCAACTAAAACTTAATTTTCAAATATTATCACACTAAAAAGATCATTACAACGAATAAGCAATTCAATGAAAAATACTACACACTCTGTAATTGTAGCAACAGGAAGTTATATACCAGAAGTAATTATCAAGAACGATCATTTTTTAAATCATCTCTTTCATGATAAAGACGGAACCGTTATTCAAAAAACGAACGGAGAGATCATAACAAAATTCAAAGAAATAACAGGTATTGAAGAAAGAAGATATGCATCAGGGGATCAAAATGCCTCAAAGCTGGGTTATCTTGCAGCCACGAACGCACTCGAAAGCTCCGGTATAGACAGGGAAAGCCTCGACTATATAATTGTTGCCCACAATTTTGGAGATATTGCCTTTGAAAGCAACCGGATAGATACAGTACCGACGCTTGCTTCCCGCATAAAGCAATTGCTTCAAATAGAAAATCCTGATTGTGTGGCATACGATCTGCCTTTCGGATGTCCCGGCTGGATCCAGGCTTTAATCCAGGCTGATTATTATATCAGATCGGGTGACGCTCAGCGCTGCCTGGTTATCGGCACAGAAACACTATCAAGAATAGTAGATCCCCACGACAGAGACTCTTTATTATATGGAGACGGAAGCGGGGCCGCCATCCTCCAGTCATCACAAAGCGAAGGAGGTATTCTTGCACATAAAACCCGCACGTATGCCATAGACCATGCTATGCTCCTGGCTATGAACCATTCTTATTCATCAGAATATCAGAACCAGGATGATCTCTTCATTAAAATGAACGGACGAAAACTATATGAATTTGCCATAACAAATGTTCCTCTTCTGATCAAAGAAGCACTTGATAAAGCAGGCCTTCACCTTTCGGAGATCAATAAAGTGCTCATTCATCAGGCTAACGAGAAAATGGACATGGTTATTCTTGACCGCCTTTTTAAACTCTATGATTTACAAAGCCCCGGAAAGGACATTATGCCAATGAGTATTTCGTGGCTTGGAAACAGTTCGGTAGCTACTGTACCTACCCTGCTCGACCTGGTTATGAAAGGAAAAATGGAAGATCATACCCTTAAAACCGGGGATAAAGTTGTATTGGCTTCAGTAGGTGCAGGAATGAATATTAATGCAATAATATATCAGTTTTAAAGCTTCAATATTAATCGGTATTCATTATATACCCATTGTTGTCTTTTTTTATTGAGAATTAACGGAAGGCAAATTAACAAAATAAAAATCTCCATTCGGGGAGAACGGAGATTTTCAAACTAACCAATTATAAACCTTTTTTGAGAGACCCAAAAATACGGCAGTTTTTTAAAAACAATCAGATATCATTATCAATTTAACAATTTTTAACAACCTTAGATAGATTGCTTTTATATGTAATGAAATGGAGGAAATCGTATAGGAAAAGAAAACCCTCAACTTTTAGAGTTGAGGGTGAGGTCTATA
>JAATFW010000119.1 GCA_015654985.1 Sphingobacteriales bacterium
CTGAACAAAATTTATTGGTAGTTAGCGGTTCTATTCCGGGAGCTAAGGGTTCTTACGTAATCGTGGATAAATAAGATGGAAGTTAGCGTAGTAAACATTTCAGGTAAAGAAACAGGTGCCAAGGTGCAGCTTTCTGAAGAAATTTTTGGTGTAGAGCCTAACGATCATGCAATTTATCTCGATGTGAAGCAATATCTTGCTAATCAACGTCAGGGTACGCATAAATCAAAGCAACGTAACGAGATTGCCGGTTCCACCCGTAAGTTATATAAACAAAAGGGTACTGGTGGTGCGCGTGCAGGGAGTATCAAATCTCCTTTATTTAATGGTGGTGGCCGTGTTTTCGGCCCTCAGCCACGCGACTACAGCTTTAAACTTAACAAAAAGTTAAAGCAACTGGCCCGCAAGTCGGCTTTATCATACAAAGCAAAGGATAATAACATTGTAGTTCTTGAAGACTTTTCTTTCGATTCTGTAAAGACAAAGAACTATATCAAAATGGTAGCAGATCTGAACATTGGTTCAGAAAAGACTTTGCTGGTATTACCGGCTGCTAATAATAATGTGTATTTATCAAGCAGAAATATTAAGAAGGCGAAAGTAATCACTGCCGATCAGTTAAATACTTACGATGTATTGAACGCCGGTAAGCTTTTGTTAACTACAGGTTCTGTTAAAACATTGGAGGAGGCATTTGCCAGGTAATATGGAAATCTTAAAGAGACCTATTTTAACAGAAAAAGCATCCATGTTAACTGAGAAGTTAAACAGGTTTGCATTTAAAGTAGATTACAGAGCCAATAAATTGCAGATTAAAGGTGCAATTGAACAGATGTATGGTGTAAATATCCTGGCGATAAACACTATGGTGGTTTCTGGTAAAGCAAAAAGCCGTTACACAAAAGCAGGTTTTGTTTCAGGGCGTTCGCCTAAATACAAGAAAGCAATTGTAACGCTGAAAGATGGTGAAACTATTGACTTTTACAGCAATATTTAATTAGAACATGGCAGTTAGAAGATTTAAACCGGTTACCCCTGGTACTCGTTTCCGTGTAGGAGGCGATTATTCGGATATTACTACAAACGTTCCTGAAAAATCGTTGGTAGTTGCTATCAAGAAATCAGGCGGTAGGAATAATTCCGGTAAAATGACTATGCGTTATCTCGGTGGGGGACATAAAAAGTCATACCGATTGATTGATTTTAAACGCGATAAAAACGATATCCCCGCAACTGTTGCCACTATAGAGTACGATCCGAACCGTACAGCACGTATCGCTTTGCTACATTATGCTGACGGTGAGAAACGTTACATTATCGCTCCCGAAGGATTACAGGTTGGACAAACTGTAATATCAGGTGAAGCTGTAGCTCCCGAAGTAGGCAATGCTCTTCTGTTGAAGAATATTCCTCTTGGTTCAATTATTCATAACATTGAACTGAACCCGGGTCAGGGTGCTACCATTGCACGCAGTGCCGGTACTTATGCCCAGCTTTCTGCACGCGACGGTAAGTATGCTATTATCAAAATGCCTTCAGGTGAAACACGCATGATCCTGGCAAGCTGTATGGCTACTATCGGTACAGTGTCTAACTCTGAAAAAGCAAATGAAGTTTTAGGTAAAGCCGGGAGAAACCGTTGGCTGGGCCGTCGCCCCCGTGTTCGTGGTGTTGCCATGAACCCTGTCGATCACCCTATGGGTGGTGGTGAAGGAAGGGCTTCAGGTGGTCATCCGCGTTCAAGGACCGGAGTACTGGCTAAGGGTTATAAAACCCGTAACAAGAAGAAGACCTCAAATCGTTATATTATTGAAGGGAGGAAGAAATAATGGCACGTTCGATTAAAAAAGGCCCGTATATTGATCATAATCTGGAAGGCAAAGTGCTTTCCCTGAACGAAACCAGTAAGAAATCAGTTATTAAGACCTGGTCACGCCGGTCAATGATCTCACCGGATTTCGTAGGTCACACATTCGCAGTACATAATGGTAATAAGTTTATACCTGTTTATGTAACTGAAAACATGGTTGGTCACAAGTTGGGAGAATTTGCTCCAACCAGAACATTTAGAGGTCACGCTGAAAAGAGAAAATAAGCAATGGAAGCAGTAGCAAAATTAAATAATTGCCCTACCTCGCCTCGTAAGATGAGACTGGTTGTTGACCTTATCCGTGGTGAGCGAGTTGAAAAGGCACTATATATTTTAAAATATACCAATAAAGAGGCTGCCCAGAGAGTTGAAAAACTTTTGTTATCGGCTATTAAAAACTGGGAAGCCAAGAATGAAGGACAGCGTCCTGAAGACAACGAATTGTTTGTGAAAACAGTGTTTGTAGATGGTGGCCGTCAGTTAAAAAGGCTAAGGCCTGCACCCCAGGGTCGCTGATTCAGAATCCGTAAACGTTCTAACCATGTAACCCTGGTAGTTGACAGCAAGAATCTTGAAACACAAACTAATTAAGGAGAAATGGGACAAAAAGCACATCCAATAGGTAACAGACTGGGAATCATCAAAGGTTGGGATTCTAACTGGTTCGGTGGCAACAACTACTCCGATAAATTAGTTGAAGATGAAAAGATCCGCAAATATCTTTCTGTTCGTATCGCTAAAGGCGGCGTTGCCAAGCTGGTGATCGAACGTACATTAAAACGCATTACAGTAACCATCCACACTGCCCGTCCTGGTATTGTTATCGGCAAAGGCGGTCAGGAAGTTGATAAGATCAAAGAAGAATTAAAGAAACTGACCAAGAAAGATGTTCAGATCAATATCTTCGAGATCAAACGTCCGGAACTTGATGCCCAGTTAGTAGCTGAAGGTATCGCAAAACAGCTTGAAGCACGTATTTCTTTCCGTCGCGCAATGAAAACGTCTATCGCATCAACCATGCGTATAGGTGCAGAAGGAATCAAAGTAATGTGTGCAGGCCGTTTAGGC
>JAATFW010000029.1 GCA_015654985.1 Sphingobacteriales bacterium
CTTAAAGCAGTTAATACCGGAACATTCTGCTGTTTCAGCCAGGCGAGCGTCTGGTCTGAACTTCCGGCAGTTATCCTGCCATGCGGCATCATGACAACAAGGTCGGGATTGATCTTTTTCAGCCATTCAAGCCGCTTTGTAGCACCTGCCATCGGATAAACATTCCAGTGCTGCTTTTCCATTGCCCTGATGATGGCATCCAAATGATCCCGGTTTGAATTAAACGGACCCGGTACACTGGTGAGAAGGACTATTTTGGGCCATCCCAACCGGTGAATATGATTTTTTTCAGCATACTTTGTGAAGCCTTCAGGCGAGTCGAAGGCCAGGCTCTCATCCAGATAAAAAAATACGTCTTTGGGAATTACCCGGGGAGGCGCCGGTTTTGCTGCAAACCATTTTTTATGATCGAGAACAAACCGGACATATTTCAGCAGGTTTGAATAGTTTTCCGTTCCGCCATACCTGAAATAATCAGTAACCTGATCCAGGTCTTTTCCTTTCAGATTAGTTACATCGAAATTAGGATTATTGGCAGTTTCAACAAAAACCGGAAGATCGGTATAGGAGGCATTCTTCAGCAAGTTAAGTTGTTCGGCATTTAGCTCCAGCCCTCTTCCAAAAACAAATACGGCATCGTAGTTCCTGATTTTACCCAGCTTTTCGACAGGAAGGCTGACTACCCGGATCATCTTTCCGCTGTTGGCTTTCAGGATGCGGGAAAGCTGAAAGGAGGAATAATTAACAAAAGCAAGCCGGGTTACGCCTATATTGTTTTTATAATAACGGTAAGCGGAGATGCAGGCAACCAGTATCAGGAGCAGCCAGAGGGCCGGTTTACCGAAGCGAATGAACTGTTTTTTCATGTGCTGTAAAACGGGGCAGAATAAGAGAGCCTTGTTAGACCGGATACCCTGCCCCGCATGTTTATGTTTTAGTTACTGAAGTTCTGTGTATTCGAAGGAAGGGTAACCCACTGCGCCTGTAGAAAGGTTCTTAAAAGCAGTAAATCTGATCTTAAAGTACTTTCCTTCAGTATCTTTTACGATATAGGTTTTCCAGTCGTAAATTTTGTAATTACCCGAACTGTGGGGGGTGAGGATCTGCCGCCAGTTGCTGCCTATGGTCATGGCATCTTCCTTAAACTCAAACTTAAAGACATCAGCCTTTGTAATGATACCGTACCTGCTATTACTGCTGGCATAAAGATTAATTTCAGCATTCGGATCGTCGCTTTCTGTTAGGGCCGAAGCAGGGTTGTCGACGGCTACTGTTACGCCGTTATAACGGTTGGATACGGTTGCCGGGCTTACTACATAACTTCCGGGAGGCCCTCCCCCTGCTACGGTAGCTCCAACGAACATTAGGTCCCACTGGTTTTTATCAGGCTCTACGTCGACTACTCCGGCAGAAAACGAATAGTAGGTGAAATTTTTAATGGTGTTTACCGGGATTTCGACGGTTTGCTCTGCCGTACCGTCGAGGTTAGCGAAGCGTAAGGTGTATTTGCCCGAGTCAAAACTTTTTATCTGGAATTTTTTAAAGCCGAGATTCGTTGCCGAGCTGGGCGGGTTGTTTCCGAGATTGACGATATAGACCAGATTCCGGCTGGTCCCGTTGTCGGCCCACTGCCCTATTGCCGTCGCGCTCAGGTCGCCGCTGGGATCGTCATAAACGAACCCGCTTGCGGGTGCAGCGGTTACAGAAGCAAAATCGGTGGTTGAAGAGACATATATAGCCGACTTCTTCCCGGTATTTACTTTAACGGCATTTCCGCCGTTGCTTTCAAAAGCAAGATCCCAGCTATTCACCGGTTTGCTGGTGACCGTTTGGGTACTTAATTTAACATACACCTGGTTCTCATAGGTGGCTCCCATTTCGATCACCTGGCTTCCCTCAATAACGGGAGCTGTATAGGGCTTGTCTTTTTTGCAGGCAACTGCCGACAGCAACAGGCCTGCCAATAGTGCTGAATATTTTACATTTTTTTTCATTTATTTAGTGGGTTATTGTTTACTTATAATTCTATATGATTACTGTTTACTTATTAAATAACTGGCCTTAATAAAAACCGACCGTCCCCAGGCAACAGGCAATGCCGTTTTGGAATCGGCCCGTGGAACCAGGCTGTCGCTCCCCTCACCGGTTTGCAATACATCGGTTACATTGAAAATATTTTTTATTCCTGCCGTAAAGAGATAGCGTCCTGCATCAAAACCACGAGTTAAGCTCAGATCCATTAAATGACAGGCCTGCAGCGTTTTATCGGACAGCGAGCCATCTTCCTTCAGGCTGAACTGCGCCAGCGGCCCGTTATATTTGTAAAACAGGCTGAACCGGCCTATCTTCTTTACGGAATAGGCGAGGGTGGTATTTGCTTCATAGCTGTTAAAGTAACGGCCAAGCGAGTTACTTCCGCTGCGCTGAAGCAGGCCTCCGCCGAGTTGCGCCCTGAAATTATTATCATAGGAATAACCCAGGCTGAGGGTTACCCCACGGGTCCTGAAATCTGGAATATTGGCATAAGTGCGGGCCACATTAATGTTCTGCCATTCCGGCGGCAAGGTGGAACGGTCGAGCTGTACCAGTTCTATTTTATTATCTATCAGATTAATATAAGCGAAAGGAGAAATACTGAACAGGCTCTTTCCTCCTGCCCACTGGTATCTGGCAGAAACCATATAATTATCAGCGATCTCCGGTAAAAGCGCTTCATTGCCGATAATAAAATGATTGGCATTCTTAAAGTCGTAAAACAACTCTCTTAACGAGGGGGCCCGGAAGCCTTTGGCATAGGAGGCACGAAAAGTGAGATGAGGGCCGGGAACAAACCTGACGTTCAGGGATGGAATAACCGGAAGCCGACTGTTAAGAAAGTTGATATCTTTTGGATCATACTTATTATTCCAGGCATACCGTAAGGCGGGCTGAATTTCCAGTTTATTCATCAGCATAATCTGCCAGCTTCCGTAAATCCCTGCATCATTGATCTTTCCGGCACTTTCAGCTACACGGTCGCCTGTGGAATTGTTCAGATTAATTTCGTATCCGGCCTGATACCCCATGTGCCCTTTGCCGGCATCACTGTTACTATAAGAACCTCTGAAGATCCAGGATAAGAAGCGGGTATTGGAGTTTCCCAGAAAATTCCGGCTTTCGTCATGCACGTTTGTAAGATAGGTACGCGAATCGCGGTTGAAATACTGATAGCTGTTAAGGAAGTCGATATAGGAATGGTCTCCCAGTTTTCCGTTAGCATAAAGCACTGTGTTCCAGCGGTTGGAGATGTAATCATAATCACTTGCCGTGAGTAACTGAGTGCCTGGATCGGGCGCTCCCTTACTATGATTATCTTCGTGAAGCTGGTTATGCATCAGCCCTGCATTGATCGTTCCGAGCATACGCGAGATCCTGAAGTTACCGAAATACTGTTCTTTGGGATTCCAGTTCAGGGAACGGTTGTCGTAAGGCCTCCCGGCCCGGTTCCCGGGAGAAGAATATCCCGTAAACTGGTTTCTGCCCAGGTTTAACCGCAGCTTATAGCTTCCTGCACGGATCCCGGTATTTACATCGAGGTTGTACTGCCGGGCGCTTTCGTAATAGGTATTTATTCCTGCCTGAAATTTCCCGGCATCCAGATCCCGGCTTACTATATTGATCGTTCCGGCAAGGGCATTGGTGCCGTACTGAACACTTAAAGGGCCTTCCACGATTTCGACACGTTCGGTGTTGTTCAGGTTAAACAGGCCCAGATCGAATTCATCCCCTGCACTCCCAACCACCGGAACTCCGTCTAAAAGGACTTTAACGTTCTGTCCGCTGATTCCCTGTAAGA
Source organism: Sphingobacteriales bacterium (assembly GCA_015654985.1). Classification (GTDB taxonomy): domain Bacteria; phylum Bacteroidota; class Bacteroidia; order Sphingobacteriales; family Sphingobacteriaceae; genus Arcticibacter. The sequence goes on from JAATFW010000029.1 coordinate 3,836, forward strand.
TCAGCGTGTTGCCGAGAACATTATCCGACATGACCCGGGCATTCAGCTCATTCATCATCAGGTCTCCAAGACTAACAGCTCCCCGGCTCCTGATCCGTTCCCTGTCGAGCACCTTTACATTATACAGGCTCTTTTCGGCAGATACCGGCCGGTATTGACCGGCGATCACCACTTCCTGTAAAGCATTCGGTGCGGACTTCAGGATATATACTTTATCGGAGACAATTGCAAGCGTATCGTGAGCAGGCATATAGCCCATGTGACTGATGGTTAATGCCGACCGGCCTTTAAGCTTATAAAAAGCCGCTCCGTCTTTCCCGGTTATTATTGTTTGCACGGTCCCTGAAATCAGATCAGTGATCACAATGGTTGCGGAGGGTAAATTATCTTCGGGGCTGCGTACTGTAATACGGGCCGTTTGGGCAAAGCATGTTATTGATATAAACAGCATCAGAGAAAAGCATAATACATACCTGCTTTTCCCCTTAGCTAAAGCATCGGGCATAAGATTTTAAGAATAAATTTTAAAACTGGACTACCGGCTTCTTACCCGGAAAACAGGCAAAGCCACACATTGAGAAACTAAATGATGGCGGGAGGGCCTTTATTTGTCCAGGAGACCAGGGAAACTTTAACAGGAACCGGGGAACTTTCCAGGGTGAGGATCACGGCGCAGCCCGACCAGAACGCCAATACAAGAGGGTGCCAGTAATTTAAATGCCGGCTCTGCTGGTTGGCGGTAAAGTCGCATACGGCACATTTAACTGTATAAGAATGTACACTGGCAGAAGGATCCTTCCCCGAAAGAGCAAGGGCATCCTGATCATGCTGATGAAGGGCCTGTATCAGAGGAACAGCACAGAAAACCGCCAGTAAAAGCAAGGAAACCAACTGATATACCCTGTTCTTCATTCTTATTAAATATATTTCTTTTTTATATGCAGCAAAGTTGCATTATTTTTAATAATATTGCAACAGTGATGCAATTATAATTATTTTTTATTTGATTAATGATATGCTGTCTTTTATTCACTGGAATATTGATCCTGTTATTTTCCATGCCGGATCCTTCTCCTTAAGGTATTATACGCTGCTGTTTATGCTTGCGTTTTATGCCAGTTACCTCATCATGGCAAAGATTTACAGGAAGGCAAACGTCCCCCTGAACTTACTGGATAAGTTAACTGTCTATATTATTCTGGCAACAATAGCCGGGGCAAGGCTGGGACATTGCCTGTTCTACGGCTTTGATTATTATAAAGAACACATTGCAGAAATATTTCTTCCCTTTCATTTCAGCAATGGAACGTTTGTATTAACAGGTTACCAGGGTCTGGCCAGTCATGGGGGTGTTGCCGGAATATTGATCGCCGTGTTTTTATACTGCCGGAAGTATAGAACAGCTATGTTCTGGCTGTTAGACCGGCTTTCTGTGGTGGCAGCGCTGTCGGGATGTTTTATCCGCATCGGCAACCTGTTTAACTCTGAGATCACCGGCCGGGCCACTGATGTTCCCTGGGCTTTTATTTTTGTAAGGGAGGATCTGATTCCGCGTCATCCGGCTCAGTTATACGAGTCGCTGTCTTATTTACTTATTTTCTTTTTGCTCGCAAGGCTTTATAAAAGCAAGGCCCGCGTATTACAGCCCGGATTCATGTTTGGTTTATTTCTGATCCTGGTATTCGGTGCCCGTTTTGCAATTGAATTTCTGAAAGAAAACCAGGAAGCCTTTGAAAGTAAGCTTCCCCTTAATATGGGCCAGCTATTAAGTTTACCATTAATCGGCTATGGAATCTGGCTGGTAACTATAAAAAGCAGGGTTGCACCTAAACGGAACATCATTGTTTTTTAATGCTTATGAACAGTACACCGCGTAAAACGCCAGTTTATTAAGTGAGCTGCGGCTATGGTAAGACCTCCTGCAGGAACCACAATTGCCTCAGACACTTTAAGAACCGGGAGGTGGCCCGCAGCAATCATAGAAAACCCAAGCAGAAGAATAAGTAAGGGGAGAATTTTTTTGTGATGCATAAAAGACATACCAAGAGAAAGAGATCCGATCAGAAGGGCAATTCCAATCATCATCAGTTCGACCCACCCTGCGGCAAGAAATTCCAACCCCCAAAGGGGCAATACAGTAATAAGCAGTGGAACAGCCGCACAATGTATGGCACACAGGGTAGAAGCAGTCATGCCGGCATTATCCAGCCTGTAAGTGATCTTTTGAATTTTCATCCGGCAAAAATAATAAATGCAACCAAATTGCATTAATATTATTTATTTATATTTACAACATTATTACAAAAAAAATCAGAACGCATCAATTACAGTGAGTATGTGTAATACTGCTGCTGTACTGCTCTCCCGTTATTTGTTCCGTCCTAAACGACAGGCCATCCATAAGTTTTTACTGGATGGCAGTATGGCTTATCACTGTACATTTGATTGTGTACATCATATTGACTTACATCATGCACCGGTGCCACCGAAACTTCCATTGAAACTTTCCGGGTCCGCAAACAGTATAAAGAGCTGGGAGAAAAGTAAAAGGATCATTAACCCTTTAATATAGAATATGCATAAAAGAGTAGCGGGTTCCCGGCAGCGGGAAAGTCTGGAAATAAACTATAAAGGGATATTAAATTCTGTTGAAGAAGGAATCTTTGCCCTGGATGAGCGTGGAGTTTGCATATACTGTAACCCGGCAAGTCGCCGCATTCTCGGATACAAAAAAGAGGAGGACTTTCTTGGTAAACGGCTTCACTCCATTCTCCACTTCGCTCATCCTGACGGAAGCTCTTACCCGGAAAGTGAATGTAAAATATTGCAGGCTATCCTGACAGGAAAATATGAATCGGTAAATAGCGAAGTATTCTGGAATGCTGATGGGGCTCCGGTACCGGTTACTTATTCATGTTTTCCACAGACAAAAAATGGCCGTATTGCCGGATCGGTGATCAGCTTCTCTGATCTCTCTAACCAGAAACTACAGCAGAAAAAGCTGGAGGCCAGCGAAGCCAAATATCGCAATATCTTTAAGAATGCAAACGCCGGAATTATCTACGTGAACGAATCAGGCTATACCGTTTCAGCCAATCTTTTTTTCCAGACCCTTCTTCTGTACTCCCTGAAAGAACTGCAGGAGTTACATTACTCTGAATTTACAGTTAAAGAAGATTTTGAAAAGGAAGTTCTCTTAAGGAAAGAACTGCATGAGGGAAAAAGGGATGAATATAAAATCGAAAAAAGGTATATCCGCAAAGACGGCAATATAATATGGGTAAGCTCTGGTGTATCAGCTTTCCGCGAACAACCCGCTTCCCCGCTGTCTTATGTAGCTGTGATACATGATATATCGGATCGTAAGGACTTTGAGAGAAAACTGACAGAAAGCAATGCCACTAAAGATAAATTCTTTTCAATCATAGCCCATGACCTTCGCAACCCTGTTGGTTCACTGAAAACGATCAGCGAATTACTGAATCGGGATCTGAGAGCCGGAGACATGAACGGAGCCGCAGAAATGGCCGGACTGCTGGGCAAACAGATCACTAATACTCTCGAACTCCTGAATGATCTGCTTGAATGGAGCGGGGCTCAGGCCGAAAAAATAACATTTTCACCGGTTCCATTAAGAGTAAAAGATGTTTTTGAAGAACGGGCGGCCTATCACCAGGTACAGGCAGGCAACAAACAACTTACTATCAAATTCACTGCAGATGAATCGTTAATGGTTTATGCGGATTTACACATGCTTAATACAATCCTGCGGAACCTGATCACCAATGCTATTAAATTCAGTTATGAAAACGGACTGATATGGTTAGATGCAGAAAAAGAAACAGATGAAATGATCAGCATTAGTGTTCAGGATCAGGGCACCGGCATTCCCCCGCCTGTACAGGAGAAACTCTTTCTTCCCGGTACCAAATACAGTACTCCGGGAACGTGGAGCGAAAACGGCACCGGGCTGGGACTGATGCTCTGCAAAGAATTTGTAGGAAAACATGGAGGAGAAATCCGGATAAAAAGTGCGGAAGGAGCAGGAAGCCGTATTACGTTCACACTTCCCGTAAGCAAGAGCAATCCCGGTGAAAGAGAGATATTCTAAAACTTTAAAACAGGCGATAAGTTGGTATATAACCAACCCTGTATAAGCCTTTAATCTAATTACCGATGGCTGTTTATAATGATATACTCTATACACTTAATGCCGCCGATTCTGCATGCCTCATCCTGATGGCTGATGCCCCTGAATTTACGGTTGCAGAAGTTACAGAACGCTACTCCTCCCTAAGCGGAAAAGAAGCAAAAGAACTTAAAGGAAAGGGACTGTTTGAAATCATCCGGTATCCGCCCCGGCAGGAAGCATTTCACAGGGAGGCTCTTCAGCAGGTAATACAGACTGGGAAAAGATCCAGCCTGAAGAAGGACTTTGTTCCTGAAGGACAAAAGGCCCTGCCTGATTACTGCCCGGTATTTGATAAGAAAGGGCATCTCCGGTGCATTCTGCAAATTACCAAAGCTGTAAATAAAAACCAGCAGGAAGATAATTGTTCATTTCAGGGGATCGAAAACAGTGAAATTGCCGATATTTCCGAAAAGTATGAATTGATATTAAAAGCCACAAGCGATACTATCTGGGACTGGAATTTTCAGAATAACCAGATTCGCTGGAGCAGGGGTATCGACGAAGTTTTTGGGTATAAGGATCCCGGACAAACTCCTTTTGATTGGTGGGTTGCCAATGTTCATCCTGACGATAAGGAACGAACGTTGGGAAGCCTGGAAAGAAACATAAAAAAGGGCATTTCCAGATGGCAGGAAGAATACAGGCTGCGTTGCTCTGATGGAACCTATAAAGTGGTGTCCGACCGGGGATTTCTCATGTTTGACCAGCATGGAAAGCCTGTAAGGATGATCGGTGTCATCCATGACATAACAGAAAAAAAACAGAAAGAAAAGGAGCTGCGGGAAAGCCTGGCCCTGTACAAGCTGATTTCACAGGCTTCACACGACGCCATTTACGACTGGGATCTTGAATCGGGAAAAGTTAGCTGGAGCCACGCTATAGGGCCGGTTTTTGGTTACCGGGCCGGGGACGAAGTTTCAAGAGAGAGATGGTGGGCCGACAAGATCCATCCCGGCGATTTTGAACATGCCAACAAACTATTCCATGCGGCTATCGCGCGCCGGTCGTCTTCGTTAAAAAGAGAATACCGTTTCCGCTGCCATGATGGTTCCTATAAATATATCGACGACGAATGTTCCATCATTTACCAGTCAGAAAAGGCGGTCAGGATATTAGGAACAATAAAAGATGTTGATGAACTCAAGAGAGCTCATGATGAGAAATCAAAGCTGGCCGAACTGCTTAGTAAGGTGCCCAGTATTGTACTTGTGACCGACAGTGACGGCATTATAACCTGGGCGAATAAAGCCTTTACGCTCCACAGCGGATATAAAAGAAAGGAGGTTCTTGGCAGAAAGCCTTTTGAAATACTTCATGGCCCGGAGACCGATCAGGCTGTTTCTGCAGAAATGAAACAGATCTTCGGCGAACTTCGTCCATTTACCAGGGAACTGATCAATTATTCGAAAACCGGCACAAAATATTGGATCGAGATTAATTGTACTCCGATTTTTAATAAAGACGGTGTTTTTGCCGGATATATCACCATTGCTAATGAGATATCTGTACGAAAAGAAAGGGAAGCGTACATTGAGAAACAAACTTCCATTCTCAGACATATAGCCTGGATCAGTTCTCATGAAATCAGAAAACCCGCAGCCAATATTATAGCATTGCTGGGGCTGCTGGGAACATGTAATAGCCGGAATGAAAAAAATGAGCTTCTGTATCTCCTCCGGCAATCGATCCTGGAACTCGACGAAATCGTAAAGAAGATAACAAGCAAAATCAACAGTTATGAAATCGATTTGAAAATAAGCTCCAGGTCTGACCTTTCTGATGATCTTTAGTATTCTGCATCGGCTCTCTTGTGATCAAACCCGGCAAATGAAGCCAATGGTATATCAACAGACGACGGAATGTGGCCTTCCGGCAATGCAATGCCCCGCTTTTATTGAGCTTCAAAAGAAAAAGATGTTTAGTGGACAACACTTCCTGGTTTCAAAGAAATCTGTGTCAGTCTGATTGTAATATATAAATTTTATAGAGTATATAGATATTACCGCTCTAATCGTTAATTTTGCCATATAATAAATACACAGGGAGCTGTTATTGGCTCTCTTCAAGAATTATGCTAAAGAATATTCCTTTTGAAGTAGGCCCGAATACTTCAGCAATTCATGCCGGAGAAGAGCCGGATCCCGTTACACGAGCCTCTGCACCTAATATAGTCATGTCAACCACTTTTATTACTGAAGCCGACGCGGGATTTTCTGTGGAAGGCATGAGTGAAGATGCCGGGTGGACATATACCCGCTGGGGGAACCCCACTGTTCATCAACTGGAAGAAAAAATAGCAGCTCTGGAAGGAGCCGGATCAGCAGTTGCCTTCGGAAGCGGGATGAGTGCTATATCGGCATTACTGTTTCATACTCTTGCTTCCGGCGATCATGCCATCGTGAGTGATGTGGCGTATGCAGCATTATCTGAGATGACCAATGAGATGCTTCCCAGGCTGGGAGTTTTAATCAGTAAAGTAAATACTTCAGATCTTTCAGCAGTTAAAAACGCTGTAACCTCTAAAACACGACTCATCTATTTAGAGACCCCCTGTAACCCTATTCTCCGGTTAACCGATATTGAAGCCGTGGCCGGTATTGCTCATAATGCGGGTGCAAAACTTGCTGTCGATTCCACCTTTGCCACTCCTGCTGCAACTCAGCCCCTTTTATTGGGCGCAGATTACGTCGTTCATTCGCTTACCAAGTATCTTGGCGGTCATGGAGATGCCCTGGGAGGTATCATAGCAGGAAGGAAAGAGGATCTGGCAGGACTTCGTAAAAGTACTGCCATACGGCTGGGCGGAGTTTTAAGTCCTTTTAATGCATGGCTCATCATGAGAGGCATTGCTACTTTTCCATTGAGAATGCGGGCTCACGCTGAAAATGCAGCAAAAGTAGCAGTGTTTCTTGAAAATCATCCCAAAGTAACACGCGTCATTTATCCCGGCCTTCCCTCCCATCCCCAGTATGAACTGGCCTGCAGGCAAATGAAGAACTTTTCAGGAATGATCACCTTCCAGGTGGAAGATGGGCCATCTATGGCCAAAGTAATAGCCGAACGGCTCCGGATTATTCATTATGCAGTTTCCCTGGGGCATCATCGTTCCCTGATCTTTTATCTTCCTTCCGAAGATCTGCTTAAAACTTCCTTTAAACTCGATACACAGGAACAACAGGAATCCTGGAAGTACTTTGCGGGGAAAGGTATTTTCAGATTTTCAGTCGGACTTGAAGATGCAGACGATCTGATCAGAGATCTTGAAATTGCTTTGAAATAAACATTGTTCCTGAACAGGGAAGTCCCTCGTAGTCGTCATACTTCATAAATTGTCGCAGGGAAGTGTCATATTCAGACAGATTTTTTTCCGGCAGATATTAGCGGTAGGCCATCCCACGTAGCCATCCACATAAAACCGTTATTATCCTTTACAATACTTGAAACTGAATTATGAGACAGCTCATTTTCCCCAGAGTAAAAGGCTAAACTGTAATTGGACTGGGCTAAACCAACGTTAAACACCCTTTCTTCATACGTTTTCGTTGCCTATAAATTAGAAATCTAATATACCGGTGGAGGCTGATGTACCATTATAATATCTCGTTTTTATTTTGATTAATATTATTTCATACAAAGAAATAATATACCGGTTTTTATACCTTTTTAATCAATTTTTATACTGGCCTTGAAGTAAATTTGTTGAAATGCCAACGATGGCATTAGAAAGGAAAATAATCATGTTAACCAATTAACTCTGACTGATACACAAAAATAAACAAGGAAAGCATTGACAGGCCATTACATTATCCATTAATAAGGATACCCTGAATGGGCAAGAATAGCATGACGGCTGTCAGTTGAAACTTCAACTCAATTAATCAAATTAAAAAACTAATCAACTTTATGAGGAAAGTATTATACAAAATCCCAATGCCGGTCCTGTTTGAATGCAGTGACCTACATTCTTAATGGACTTTCAATACCATTTCAACAGTAAGTTCTATACAGAGAAAATTAACTGATATCAGTATGGACCTTCAATAATATATTTTAAAATATAATTATTTAACTAATAAATCCTTTATTATGAAACCAAAAAGAGGAAAAACGAAGAGACGGCTGCTTCTGTTTTTCACATTTTTACTAATCACTATCTTCAGAGCATATGCTCAGGACATTACAATAAAAGGTAATGTAAAAGACACCGGAGGAAAGCCGGTTAACGGCGCCACAATTCAGGTACAGGGAAATGCAACCGTTGGTACTATTTCAGACCAGGACGGGAATTTCTCCCTTTCAGTGCCTAAAGACACAAAGCAGTTAATAGTAAATTACCTTGGGCTGCAGTGGCAGTTGGTAAACATCATTGCAGGGCAACCGCTCAAAATTGTCCTGCAGCAGGATACCAAAAATCTCGATGAAGTAGTTGTGATCGGGTACCAGACAATGAAACGGAGAGACCTTACGGGAGCTGTATCATCCGTTAGCGGAAAAGTTATCGCGGCCACACCTGTTGCCAACGCGGCACAGGCATTACAGGGGAAACTTCCGGGAGTAAGTGTAATGTCCCAGGACGGGCGTCCCGATGCATCTGTTTCTATCCGTGTACGTGGCGGAAGCTCCATCTCACAAAGCAACGAGCCTCTGATCCTGGTCGACGGAGCCAGTGTGGGTTCTTTAAGCGACATTCCTGCCGACCAGATAGAAAGCATTGATGTATTAAAGGACGCCTCATCCACTGCCATCTATGGGGCACGCGGTGCTAACGGAGTAATCCTCGTCACCACAAAAAGTGCAAAAGAAGGAAAGATAATAACCTCTTACAACGGTTATAGTAAGTTCAATACACCCGCCAAGTATCTGGAAGCCATGAACCCATACGATTATCTTAAATATGTATGGGCAAATGCGGCAGCAAATGGCGAGGCTTATCAAACACCCTTCGAGAAATTATATGGTATAGGTGCTTACACAGGTAATAACACAGGCGGGATCGAAAGCTATCGTAATGTGCCCGCCTATGACATTCAAAGAGATGTTTATAACAGTTCATTTTCACATAATCATGATCTTTCTATATCCGGAGGTACCAGCAAAACAAAGGTCTTTTTTTCCTCAAACTTCATAGATGAGCAGGGAATGAAACTTAATTCTTATTTTAAAAGAGGTAATGCATCCCTCAAGGTTAATCAGAAACTGTCCGACAATCTTGATGTAAACGTAGATGCCCGTTATACAGATGTCCACCAATTGGGAGATGAAGGTATCACAAGTGGCAGCGGCTCTTTACTTTCTTCTTCTTATAAATTCCGTCCAATTGCCACATCAGATATTTTAGGCGACTTAACTGCATTGAGAGAAGGAAATATGGAACAGTATGGAAAAAATTCGACGTGGGATACCTATAGCTCGTTAAGCCGCATTAAAGATTACGATCCGCTTTCAATAGGTCAGAGTATACGCGGCATATTTTCTTTGAACTGGAAAGTCAAAGGATTGACTTACCATACTGATCTGATTTTGAACAGGGGATGGAATCAAACCAAAACCTGGGCGGGAGCCATATACAATAATTATCTTGATGATGCCACCGGAGAAAAGCTTTATGCAGGCTCTGTTGACTATCAAAAGTCGGATAGCTGGGGGCTCCGCTGGACAAATACATTGAACTACGACATCACTTTTTCAGAGATACACCGGTTAAATGTGCTGGCAGGTCATGAAATTTCTAACTCAGGCGGAAGTAATATGAGAATAACCGCCAATCACTTCCCGTCAAATTTCACCAAAGAAAATGCTTTTGCCATGATCGACCAGTATGACCGGGCAATAGGAACCAGTTCTTTTTCGTCGGACATAAGCACACCAAGCCGTATCATCTCGTACTTCGGCAGGGCGAACTACACCTTACTCGACCGGTATTTGTTTACCCTTACTTTCCGGGCCGACGGTTCCTCCAGGTTCGCTCCCGATCACCGCTGGGGATATTTTCCTGCAGCGGCTGCCGCATGGCGATTGTCGGAAGAGCCTTTCCTGAAAGACGTAAGCTGGGTGAATAACCTGAAACTTCGTTTATCTTACGGCGAAGTAGGCAACGACGGCATCAGCTCCAACCTTTGGTCTCAATTGTGGACGTCAGAACCCGACAGGAGATGGCAGTATGTACTTAATAACCAATATCAAACCTCTTATGACCTGGCCGCCTCGCAGATGGCTAATTCCGACCTGAAATGGGAGACTTCTGTCACACGCAATATTGGTACTGATTTTGAATTTTTCAACAGGCAAATATGGGGAACGGTCGATTTATACAAAAACACCACCAAAGACCTGCTCATGCTCACAAGTATCCCCGGAATTACCGGTTTTACCTCAACCTATGCTAATATCGGGCAAATAAGCAATAAGGGGATAGAAATATCACTTTCAGGTGTAATCTTTAAAAACAGCAACTGGAATATAACAGCAGGCGCTAATATTAACTTTAATAAAGGGAATGTTGACAAACTGGCCGACGACGTAACGGGTCTTTACGGTACAAGCTGGGCAAGCAGCAGTACATATCCTACCAACGACTATCTTCTTACAACAGGCAGCCCCGTAGGCCTGGTCAGAGGATTGATATATGACGGCTTCTATACTACCGGCGATTTCAATTACGCAAACGGTGTCTATACATTGAAGGAAGGCATTTCCGATGTGGGCAGTTTTATTGGCGCTGTTCACGGAATCGGTACAAACGAACGGCCTTCCGGACAGATAGCATACCCGGGTATTATTAAATACAAAGACCTGGATGGAAACGGCTTGATCGATGAAAACGATCTCAGTGTTATCGGCAACACAAACCCTGCCCATACAGGCGGCTTCAACCTCAGCGCTACTTTTAAGAATATCGATTTCAGCGCTTACTTCAACTGGAGTTATGGTAATGACATTTACAATGTCAATAAGCTTGCGTCTTTATACGGATACAAAGAAGCCGGAGTTTATGAAAATAAACTTTCCCTGCTTAACGATTCGTATAAAATATATGATGTTGTCGACGGTCAGCTTGTTCGCCTTAGTACACCCGATCAATTACAGGCTGCAAATACAAATGCCACATTGCCGCTGGCGTACAATGAGAATGGGGTAACCTCATCAATGGGCATTGAAGACGGTTCATATCTCCGTTTAAATACACTTACGCTGGGATACACGTTCCCTAAACAATTGGTTAAGAAAGCAGGAATAAATAATCTGCGCATTTATGGATGCGCTTATAACCTCCTCACTATAAGCGGTTATTCGGGGCTCGATCCCGAAGTGAATACAAATACGTCGCAAAATCACGCCGCCTACCCTACTACAGGTTTAGACTGGGGTACTTATCCCCGCGCACGGTCGTTTGTCTTCGGTTTAAATCTTAATTTCTAACGATTAATAGTGTAACGATCATGAAAAAAATAACAAATTATATAATCGTCACGGCACTGTGTGTTCTTTTGACTCAATGCAAAGACTATCTCGAAACTTCTTCGCCATCCAATACAGATGATACCTTTGTAACATCCACCACATCCGAAACTTTTAAAGCATTATCCTGGTGCTACGCCAACTATCGCCAAAATTGTGCGATATCACTGTATAGCTGGAATGATCCGGTCGGATCAGATGCCGAAATGTATCCCGAAGCGACTTCTACAAATAATCTCAATGCGATCATGCAGTCGGAAGCCATAACTGTTGACGCCCTTAAGGATCCGTTTAATAACCTTTACAGTAATATTGCCCGTGCCGCCAAACTAGCTGATATCATTGCAACAAAATCAGAATATCAGTCGGACGTCGCTTCAGGTACTGTTTCTGACTGGACTCAGCTTTACGGAGAAGCAATTACAATAAAGGCGTTTTGCTATTTTAACCTCGTAAAGCATTATGGCGATGTTCCTTATGGTTATGAAAACACCTATGTAGAAGATTATACCTTGACTTCACGCTTTGATATTTATGATAATTTAATTGCTTCGCTGAAACAGGTTGAACCCCTCATGTATAAGATAGGAGAAGGAAGTATAACAGCCGAACGCTTCTCCAGAACGTTTGCAGATGCATTGATCGGCGAAATAGCCCTTTATGCCGGGGGATACCAGACAATCCGCACAGATGTTGCCGGCCTGTACGGAACCGTGCAATTCACCACAAAAGGCAAAGAAGAATATGGTTGCAAGTACGCACGCCGCAGCGATTATCTCGAATATTACAAAATTGCTGAGCAGTATTTACAGACTGCCATTGATAATAAGGGCAGCGTCAATCTGATCACTTCCGATGGAAGAAGCTATGCAAACAATCCGTTTCAGCGCCATTTTCAGTATATGGAAGATCTGCAGATAAGCCCGGAATCATTGTTTGAAATCGGTAATATACAGGGCGGACAAAGCGGCCAGACGACAACCAGCGATTACCCTTATAATTTCGGTCGCCCGTCAAACGGCGGTAGTTCTAATGCTGCTCCTTGTAAAGTCTTTGCTTCTATTCGTGCTATTCCGACGTTCTATTATGGTGAATATGAAGATGGCGACAAACGTAGAGATGTCAGTGTGACCGCTACCGGAAGTACCGGGGATGGGAATGAGGCTATGCTGGATTTTAAGCCCGGATCCAAACTTGACGGTGGAATTTCACTTAATAAGTGGGACGATAACCGTATGAACCCTCCTTATTCTGCAGCTCAAAGACAGTCGGGCATTAACTACCCTGTTTTGAGAATGGCAGATGTGATCCTGATGCTGGCAGAGGTCAAGGCCGAATTAGGAGAGAACGGAGATGCCATCACCCTCGTTAACCAGATTCGGGAAAGAGCTTTCGGCAATTCCAATCATAATATAAGCGGGCTGTCAGGCGAAGACTTGAAAGAAGCCATATTACAGGAAAGGAAACTGGAGCTTTTTGGCGAGGGAACACGCCGCTGGGATCTGATACGTTCGGGGAAATTTTCGGAAAAGGCCGTTGCTGTCCGCAATGAAATGACGGCGATGATCAACGACCTTCGTTCCCGCGGCTACCACATGTTTGCCAATGGCAATGTGATATCAAATTATATTCTTACAAAAAGCGTCAAATTAGATAATCCTCTTACTTATGATGCTCCAAATACAAGCGATCCGGTTCTATACCCCGGATGGAGAGGGCAATATAACTGGAGTACTTCCGATGTAAGCAGTAAGGTAAAAGGCACGAACCATAATGTAGCAATCAAAGGCCTGTTCAGTTATATCGATCCTAACGGAACAGAAGCCGCTGCTTTAAAAGCAGAAGGTTATACTGTAACCAATTGGGCGATAGATATTGTTAACAATGCAACCAGTTATGACAGGAACATTCTCTCCGGAATAAAAACAACCGAAGATCCACCCAGATATTTCTTTCCGATTCCTTTCGATACGATCAACAAATCGAAGGGAAAGGTAACAAACGGCTACGGATTAGCTCAACAATAAAAGACTCAACATTGATTTTAATTAAAGGCCGTTCTCCGAAAAAGGGAATGGCCTTTATGATAACCACTAACGCTTTTTAGTATCTGAGGAAGTATAATCTTCATTCTGTTTTCTTTCCTTACAAAAACACACCCGGCCATCCAAAGAGGAATGAACAACAGTCGATGGCGGATAATCTGATCAACTTTATTGATAAGACTATTAAGTGGTAAGCTTACTTCTCAGAAAAAATTGTACTACAGGAAGTAACGATTACAGTTTAGACTATTTAAAAAAACTACCTCAAGCAACGGAAATTTGCCTGAGATAGAATTGTCCAATGCTCCAAACCCCTGCCTTTGAATATTGTGTTTTGTGATGCCTCGCTCAGATTATTAAATTTTACAAATCAGCATTTTGGTCTTTTTCTGAATACCGAAGTATGTTAAGTAATAGCTGCTGCCCGACAATATTAGCCTTATTAAGTTGAGAAGAGTTAAAAGTACTCATCGAAGCATTTTCCCCGTCGCCTTCAGCCCTTTTAACAGCTTTCAGATCATGGATGCATGAAAATATGTCCAAAGCACACAGAATAATTTTCCCCCGGCCATGAGGTACTATGCTTAATGCAGAGTAAACTTCCTGTTTATGGTCTGATACACATCCTACTACAGTCTCGCCATTAAACATCCTCAACCCTATTCTGCTCTTATTATAAGTAGCAAAACACTGGTATTCCCAGTTAAAGACACACGACTGGGGCAGGCCCTTAAATAATTCATGCTCTTTAACAAAATAATTACCACCATACCAAGAGGTACCAAGATCTTTCATACCGCGATAATCCACTACTTCTTTTTTTGCCAGATACGACGCCCATACATCGGCGTTGTTTGCTATAATCAGTGTATTGCCTTCATTTACCCACTCCAGGATATCTGTTACCAGGGGATTCCCGGATTGAGGAGGTGTAAAAGAACCGATCAGAAGATATTTTCCCTGAGGTCTTCCGGATTTGAAATCTTTAAATGAGCGTATGCCAACTGTTTTAAGAAAGTTGCTGATCACTCCACTGCTGTCAGCTACCATACCGTCCACGGGAATACCTGTTGTATTAAGCTTTACCGCATACATTTTATCCTCTCCGGAAGCAGCTACTTTTCCATTGCTTATCAATTGCACTGTTACAGAAGTATAACCTTCACTCCGGGGAATTACCGGAAGTCCTGCAAATAACAGCTCGCCGTAAGTTGTACCTCCTGTAACATTCACCGGGATGTTCCTGTTAAAGATCACCTGCCCTTCTGCATCGTTTACCTTTACTTCGAGAGTATAATTTCCATGGAGGTCTACCTCATTTACCAGATGAAAATCAACCATGGAGGTATCGCCTACACCCAAAACCTTCCGGTTCATTTTTACCGCTATAAAAAGGGGCCGGTTATATCTTGAAATGAGAGAAGGATCGCCTTTAAGATTCCGGTAATTGTCTACCACTCCTGAGTGATTCTCCAGTTTCATGCTTTCCCAGCCGTTCACTGCATAACCATCAATAATATCATTGATGCGGATATTCTCGATAGCCCGCCCCTGATAATAAAAAGAAACATTACCCATTTTTCGTGTCAGAGAATCAACATTCGGGAACGCTTTGGTAAAACCATTATTCCTGAGGAAAGTATCATAAGCGTCGTACCATTTCAGATAAGTATCGCTTTCCCAGCCTATGTCTTTTCCGATTTTCAGTATTTCATCCCTGATGAGCTGAAGCCGCGGAGGAGTTCCAATGGCCCCCTCTTCTCCATAGTAGATAATTTCATCTTTATGACCGGTATATTTTAAATAGTCTTTGGGCCCCTTGTATAAATTATCGTGATAAACCCCCGGCCCCCCGGCGTGATGCTGGTCAAACCATCCATAATCGTAAAATTTTGTATCATAAGGCAATAGATGAAGTTTAAAACGGGCATCAGGACCTATTTTGATCGGTCCGTTTGACGAATTGTAAGTCATTATCCTCGTTTCATCAAGCTTGTGGCCTGCAAGCATCTCCTGCCTGTCCTGATCCTGGGGCTCCGCGCCCCGCTCGTTATGAAGATTATAGATCACCAGGGAGGGATGGCTACGGTCCCGGCGGATCATCCTGAACAATTTCTCATTCCGTACAGCAAAGTAGAAATTGGCCTGCATTTTTCCCGCAGGGTCATTTACATTGAACCGGTCGGCAGGATATTGGTTACCTCCCGGTTCTTCGAAGTAAAGTAAGCCCAGTTCGTCCGCATAGTTCAAAACGTTTGATTGCCCGATAGTCCGGTGAAAATTGAGCATATTAAGACCGATCTTTTTCGCCGATTCAATTTGCTTACGCGCCAGTTCGTCAGACGGCGCAATTCCATTGACCGGCCAGAAGCCCCATGATATAGAGGTACGGATCACGATACGCTTGCCATTCAGATAGAACTGTTGATCTCCGTTTACGTCCCTGACCTCAAACCATCTGAACCCAAACCGCTGCTTATATTCGTCACTGCTTTTGTCGGCACCCTTCCAAACAGCAGTAAGTGTATACAGGTTTGGGTTTTCAACGCTCCATAATTGGGCATGATCAAGGGCGATTGTAAATTCAGAGGTATTAGTTCCCTTTTGAAGCTGGTTTACCGGGTAACTTTTTTCAAAAACTACGTTGCCCCCGTCCTTTACTTCATTTACCTGAAGCAACAGGATTCCGGCAACAGGTTTTCCCAGCAAATTGGCAGTAGTAATCTCCACATCTACCTCGTTTACCCTGGGTTTATTTTTAACAAAGATATCGTCAATAAAAACTTTATCCGTAGCTACCAGGTTTACTTTACCTGTGATTCCTCCGAATCCATGCGAAGGCTGTGTCCGGTAATCACCCCACATAAAATTCTGAGAATCTCTCCAGTCGAAGTTACCATTGGGATCGGTAATCCTTACAGCTACTTCATTTTCCTTCCCGAAACTGACGGCATTGGTAATATCCGTTTCAAAAGGCGTACTGTTTACCAGATCATACCCTACCAGTTTCCTGTTTACAAATACTTCAGCTCTGAACCTGACACTTTCAAACTGAAGGGTCAGCCTCTTCCCTTTAAGGTTACTGGGAATATTTATTCGGGTTGTAAACCACGATACCCCCAGGTAATTGCCAGACACTCCAAAAGGATTTCCATTATCCCCCCAATAGTACTGCTCTACCGTGGCAGGAAGATGAACCTCTTTGCCCCTGGATTGCTGAAGCACATCCCAGCCACCAGTTGGAATATTAACAGGCAATCGGGCAAGATTACCAGGATGAGCAAATAACGGATCGTTTATCCATCTAGCCTTCTTATCCAGCCAGAGCTTCCAGTTGTTACCTGAAATATCAGTTACGATACGCCCGGAAGGATCACCGGCAACGACGGTTTCATCTTGACCAGAAACAGACTTCCGGCTTTCATTGGAACCATTTTTTAAAGTAAGACTGAACACATTTACATACAGCAAACACAACAAAGGCCAAAGAAATTTTTTCATTATCATGATTCGTTTATACCAACATCTCCATTTTAGCATGCTGAAAAAAGAGACTGCTCCTATCGGCAGCCTCTTCTTTTGCAGCATTAATAAGTCCACCTCGGATCGCCAATTGCCGTCCCTACATTACTCACAGTGCGTAGCACCGATTCTGCCGGCAAAGTAAAGTCTGTAGTAGCTGATGTCCATCCCAAATTAATCGACTGATTGCCGATCTGAGTGGTGGCCGAAGGAAATGTGAGGGCCACTCCGGATGCATTATTAAAATTGAAAACATTATTATTGTTAAAGATCAGCGTAGAGCCGGCTCCATTTGCCCTGATTGCGGCATTCTGAACGCTTTGTGCAGGCATAGGGACATTCCCAATAATACTGTTCTTTATATTCACCGTGATTGGATTATCTCCGACATCCACTAACACATATTTATTTTGTGAACCAAAATTATTAAAAGTGCAATAATCAAACGTAACGACCGGTACCTTAGGCAATACGGTAGAGGAAGCAAACAACGCCGAACCAAACGTATAAAATGTAGATTTAGTAACCGTCATTGTGTTAAACTGCAATTTACTCAGGTGAAAGCAGATATAACTCGAAGATGCCCCGATATCATATATTACACAATTTTTAATAGCAATTTCGTCCATCGAATAATCACCGGCATTTGAGCCGCGATCTCCTCTGAAAAAACTTGTTGATGCTCCGTGAATAATACAGTTGTTAATATTTACCTTAGTAAATGCAGCGATTTCTGAATTTGATACGGCCCCTGTAAGGTTGATAAAATATGAACCACCTGGTCCGGTGCCATCGCATTCTACATCTGAGAGAATGAGCCCTGCACCGGTTCCGCTTAAAGTAAATTCTTTAAAAAGGATTTTGGTATCAGAAGGATTACCCGACGTTGATTTAATGGTCAGCGTTTTTTTCAGGAAAGAGAACCCGGCTCCACTTGCATTATAAGTACCAGGATTTAAACCTATTACCGCATTATCTGCCGCAGCAGTTATAGCAGCAGCTAAATCATCACCTGGATTGAGGATTACACTGTATACTGTAGCGACTGGGGTGCTGAATGACAGGATCCCCTTGCTCTTAGCATCAAGAAACAGTTCCGCGGTATAATTTACACCAGCGTTCAATCCTGTAATCACTTTCACTCCTGAAGAAAGCTCCGATGAAGAAAGCGGGTAATCCACGGATGCCCCACCGTCAGGTTTCAGTACAATTTTTGTTAACTCAGGATTCGGCTTCCACCTTAAAGTTATAGAAGTTTCCTTAACTTCCACATCCCTGATTGGCAGGAATAATTGTTCACCAGTTATAGAAAAGCCGGGGCTAATTGCCCATTTTGACTCAGGTTGATCGCCGTAGGCATTCGCCTTAATTCTTACGTAGTATTTCTTGCGGATCTGTAACTTGTCGTCAGTTACCGTAACACCAGTTGTATCCAGTGTTAAAGCAAATTCTGAGCTTGCAAAAGTAGTATCCTGCGAGAACTCGGCTGTGTAGGTTAATTGTAAACCAGAGCTCAGCAACGGCGTTTCCCAGGTAATCTTAGCACTGGTCTCTCCGGTTTTTATAGATAAACCGCTTGGTTTGAATATGCGGGGAGCCACTAAGCCACCGTTAGGATCTTTTTTGCAAGAA
This sequence comes from Sphingobacteriales bacterium, assembly GCA_015654985.1. Taxonomy (GTDB): domain Bacteria; phylum Bacteroidota; class Bacteroidia; order Sphingobacteriales; family Sphingobacteriaceae; genus Arcticibacter. The sequence goes on from JAATFW010000029.1 coordinate 22,685, forward strand.
CCTGATAAACAGCTTGCTATTACAAAAAAGAGCAAGCCGTAAACATCTAATTTCTTAATCAGTTTCATTTCTTCTGGAATTAGTATCCGTAATTTTGCACTGTCTTTGTATTCAGGTTAAGGGTTTCATAGTAGAAAGGAAGTACTTCCTTTTTGTTCGGTTCAAAATAGGTGGCGAAACCTGTTGCGCTGCCTGTAATGCCATCTTCATTTAGGGATGCCCGCCAATTTTTAGTCGTATATCCGGTTGGGGCCTTTGAGTCTCCGAGCCCGGGCTGAAATAAAGTGGCAGAGGGCGAACCACCGTAAGTATCAAGCGTCCTGAATTCCTCTCCCGAAGTTACCAAATTATAAGCCGCAGGCTTTGAATAAACATAGCTTGGCAAATTGGCATAAACCCCTTCTCCGTTCATCAATTGGCGCAGCTTGGTTCGCGTCTCGTCAAACTTACTTGCCATCAGGTTCCAGCGGATTAAATCATATTTCCGGATAGCTTCTCCCCCGAATTCTAATAAACGTTCCTTTACAATAGCCTCAAAAAAGCCGGTATAATCGGTAGGAATAGCCGGTATCCGGCTTTCATAGCCCACAAACGCCCTTTTTCTGATCTCTAGTAACGCATCTTGTGCTTCTGCCGACGGCCCGTTATTCAGTTCATTATCAGCTTCAGCAAACATGAGTAAAATATCGGCAAAACGTAATACAGGCCAGTTTACCGCGAGGTTCTGAGTGGTCCCTACAATGGAAGTCCACGACCTTCTGAACTTAGCGTCGGTCATGTTATTCAGCGTATTCATTACCTTCTGACTATTTGCATCAATTTCATAAGAGCCAACAGTAACATCTCTCCGGCAGTCGCCTAACTGATCAAACTCATAAAAATAGGTTGCTATTGCCAGTATACCACCTCCGCCGCCGCCAAAACGCGAAGCCGAATTAATACGTATCCCGTTATAGTAACCCAGCTTAGTATCGGTCCGCGCCCCCGCTCCATAAGCACCCACCTCGAACATCAGCTCGTTCTTAGGATCGCTTCTTGTACTCGAGTGAAGTGATTTAAAAATATTTTCATATACAGGATTAAGGTCGTGCTGATCACGGCGTGCCATCACATCCTTACATTCATCATAGGCAATCTGATAATATTTCTTGTAGTCATTGCTTCGAATCATAGTATGAGATTCCTTATCCATCATATATCCGCCCCTGAACAATGCGATCCGCGCTCTCAGGCCCTTTATTGCACCTTTGCTCCAACGGGTATCCGGGAAGCCTGTCTCACTTAGCCACGGCACCAAATCCTCAGCATCCTTCAAGTCATCCAGCAAACTGTCAAGTACTGCTGTACCGGCCGTAACAGGAACATCAAGTACGGTTGTATTAGAAGACGGCTGCCACTGAGCAACAACACTGCCCCAGTTTCTGACAAGTACAAAGTAAAAGTACGCCCTTAAGGTGAGCGCTTCGCCAAGGTATTGTCCCATCAAAGCTTTACCGGGCGATCCTTCCTGATAAAGTGAAGATGCCCTTATTCCCGAAATACAAAGATTAGCACGTTCTATCCCGGAATAAAGCTGGTTGAATCCATTTTCCAGTTCACCGTTCTGGCTGCTGGCGCCATACATACTAATACCTCTCCGGTCTTGCGAACTATAACTGCCTGAAGTTTTAAAATCATCGGCCATCATTGCCCAAATAGTACCCTCCTTCGTTGTTCCGTTATCTCCGCACAACTGGTTATATATGCCTATAATAGCACTGTTTGTATTAGAGGCACTGGAATAGGTAGCGTCCAGCGATACGGTAGATGGAGATTCAACATCCAGGTAATTTTTGCAGGCACTAGCTCCCGTAATGAGGCTGATTGCAAGCATGCCTGCTAATATTTTAGTTATTTGATTTTTCATATCATTTGGCTTAACATTAAAAACTAAGATCCAGGCCGGCCAGAATATAGCGGCTTCGGGGATACGCTGAATAATCAACGCCAGGAGTAAGCGGCCCCCTTCTTGTATTTGCTTCAGGATCGTAGCCGGAATACTTTGTAAAAGTATAGAGATTATTAACGGTTCCATATATTCTCAAACGGGAGAACACTTTGGTCCGGTTAAGAAAGTTCTGCGGAAGGGAATATCCAATGGTAATGTTAGAAAGTCTCAGGAAGGAACCGTCTTCAATTTCATAAGATGTCAAAATATATTGTCCGGTCGGAGGCGTCCAGAAAGATGTATTTGCATTCATTTCCCGTAACCTGTCAGGGTCTGTTACCTTTACCCCGTTTTCATCGAACCATTTCCACCGGTCCTTTACAACGGAAAGCATATTGTTGTCTTTGTACAGGTATTGTCCGGTAAATTCGCTTTTGTTAGCATTATACGTCTTTTTACCCAAAGCAAAATTCATAAAAATGGATGCATCAAAATTTTTGTATCTCAACTGATTGTTAAGACCTCCGGCGAACTTAGGCGTGGCTTCACCAAGTACCTTTCTGTCATCCGTAGTAAGAAGATAACTTTCTGTATTTGTAAGCTTCTTCAGTTTCATATCTCCCGGTTGCGGGTTCTTTCCACCCAGAGCAACTTCTCTCGCATTAGGGATTCCATCTTTTAGTGTGTAAGAATACGTGTCGCTTGAAGAATTATAGGCAACATCAAAATCATCCAGCTCATACCGGCCGTCAGAAACGTAACCATAGAACTGCCCTACAGGGCCTCCAACCTGAACAATAAAATCATCGCCGTTAATTCCGCCGGAAGCTGTCAGATAACTGGTTTTAGGAGATCCGAAGGGATCCAGGCCAAGGCTGACAATTCTGTTTTTATTATGGGAAATATTAAAGTTTATTGAATAGTTGAAGTTTTTATTGCTGACAACAAGACCATTCAATTGCAGTTCAATCCCCTTATTCGACGTTTTCCCGATATTTTCCTGCCGCTCCTGATATCCCGATGTTCCTGGCATCTTCGACAACAACAGTAAATCTTTGGTGTTGTTATTATAAACATCTACTGTTGCGTTCAACCGTCCTTTGAATAATTCTAAGTCGAAGCCCAAATTCCTGGAAATGGTGGTCTCCCATTTGATATTTGGATTGGCAAATCCATTTGGAGCAAATCCAGGTGTAACCGACTCGCCCGTTGCATAGCCATAATTACCGCCGGCAACATACAGGGTTTTCCACTTATCCACTCCAATCCGGTTATTACCACCAGCCCCATAGCTGGCCCTCAGCTTCAGGTTATTAATCCAATCCAGATCAAGTTTTTTAAAGAAATCTTCCTGGCTGATTCTCCAGGCAACTTGTCCTGAAGGAAACATTGCATTACGGTTTTCCGGGGCGAATAAAGAAGAAGCATCGTTTCGAAGAATAAAAGATCCAAGGTATTTATCTTTATAAGAATAAGATACCCGGCCAAAAAAGGAGAATAGCTTAGTCGTCGATTCAGAAGTTGTTGCAGGGTCCTGGATAGCTCCATTAGGCGGAGTAGCCTTTTGTATTCCCGCAATTGCCTGCTCCGGCGTTAAGTCTACAGGCAGCCATTTTATCGTATTTCCATAGTTCAGGCTTCTGCTTTGGTTGACTTCCTCCCCGGCGAGCAGAGTTATCTTATGTTCTTTTGCTATGTTGAAATCATATGAAATGGTATTACTGTTCGTAATGGTTAACGTTGAGATCGTTCCGATACTTACAACGGGCAGATTGGCATTCTGCCGTGCAACTGAAGTAATGGAGCTGCTGTACTGGTCTGTTCTTCGTTCTGTATTTGTTATACCAAATACCGTTCTCACTGTAAGGCCCCTGGCAAGAGTATACTGGGCGTTCGCGCCGGTAATGATCTGATTCGTATAATCATTTTTCGTTTCAGCATAGGCACCCAGAACCGGACTAATCAGGTTAGTCAGATTAGCATAATCAGGATCGAATTCATCAACAGCAGGATCCATTCCGAAATCCATGTAAGGCCGGTACCGCACCGCATTCCTCAGCCTGTTATTACTCTGAGAGACGGTGTTTGAGGTACCTACTCCCAATATATCCTGCCTGCTATAACGGGCATTGAATCCAAAGCGAAACTTATCTGTGGCATTGTTATCATAACGAAAGGCGGCAAAAGTACGCTTAGCCCCTGAGTTCAGCATAATCCCGTCTTCCTTGTAATTATTAACGGTGAAATTGAAGTTTGAGGATTTGTCACCGCCGTTTATATTCAAATTCTCTGTATGACCAAATGCAGAGCGGCCAAATACAAGGTCCTGCCAGTCAGAAAAAGGGATATTCTTATAAATATCCAGATCTTCAAAAGTGCCATACCTGTCAGAAAAAGCATCCTTCGTCTGCTGGTCGGTTCCATTGTTATATAGCTGATACTGGTATATAACATAGTCATAAGGCCTCAATACATCGAGATGATTAGTGATCTTCCTGGCGCCGGCATAGCTGCTGAAAGAAACATTGGTTTTACCATCCCTTCCGCCGCCTTTTGTTGTGATAAGAACGACACCGTTGGCGCCCCGAGCCCCGTAAATTGCAGTTGAAGCGATATCCTTGAGCACATCTATAGACTGAATTTCCTGCGGCGATATCACAGATAATGCATTCTCTACCTGGATACCATCTACAATGTAAAGCGGCGAGTTGTCCTGAGTTATAGAACCGCCTCCCCTGACGCGGATGTCGATATCGGCCCCTGGCCGGCCTTCTGAAGTCGTAACAGAAACACCGGCAAGCTTTCCGGCAAGCGCTTCGGCTGCAGTAGCAACGGGGAAATCCTTTATATCCTTTGCACCTACCGATGATACGGCTCCTGTTACAGCATTCTTACTAACAGTTGCATACCCGATGTTCACAACACTTACCTCTTCCAGTAAGGTAGCATCCGCAGTTATTAAAGTAACAACAATGTCCTTCTGACCGGTAATTACAATTTCCTTTGGGTTAAAACCAATATACCTTACTAAAAGAGTAACACCGCCTGACTGCGGAACGTTAATACGGAATTTTCCGTTCACATCAGTGGAACCTCCGGTCTTGGCCCCCTTGATAGTCACTGTAGCACCGATCACCGGTTCGCCACCGCTTTCGACAACAGTACCGGTCAATTCTCTTGTCTGCGCCCACGAGTTAATACAAAACAGGGTCAGAATGAGAGTTTTAAGTAAGATTTTTCTCATAATCGATTAGTTAATTTCAAATTCCGGGTGATTGGGAAATCCCACGGTGTTGAATCTGTGATTTTATAATTAGCCTTTTAATTTTGAAATAAAGCCGGAGCCTTGTCTGCCCGATTGAAAGCTTGACGAATATCCCCGTCTGTCGCAATAAAACTTCTTATGGAATTCTTATCCGGTATATTCCTCGCATTGCCTTTAAATAATTATAGTTAAACATTTTTAGATCCATTTGCTGATAAATTTTATGTGCCCGGCATGCAGAATCAGCACGGCTAATCCGTCACATACCTATTGAATAATTATCTCTTTCGTTAATACATTGCCGCTTGTTTTGTTAGGTTCATCAGGCTGGCTTCCTCCGACGCTTATTTGCACCTTTCCCGAAAGAGGGATACGTATTCCATTCTGATCGACGTATGTCAAATCCTCAGGTGATAAGTTAAATGTAGCTACCTGGCTCTCTGAAGGGCTCAAACCTATGCGCTTAAAACACTTCAACGCTTTAAGCGGTCCCTTAACCGATCTGTTGAGACTGGATACATATATCTGAACCACTTCATCCCCGGTAACTTTGCCGGTATTCGTAATCCGTACAGACATCGTGATGCCCATGCCTTTCTGAACAGCAGGCGGAATGTCAAACTGGTCATAATGAAAGGATGTATAACTTAACCCAAAGCCGAAGCCATAGAGTGGCTTGCCCTTAAAGTACCGGTATGTCCTGTTATTCATGGAATAATCAGTAAATGGAGGCAGATCATTGTCGCTGCGGTAAAAAGTAACAGGCAAACGGCCTGCTGGGTTGTAGTCGCCAAAGAGAATATCAGCCACGGCAGTACCGGCAGCCTGACCACCATACCAGGCGTTAAGAATAGCAGGAATATGTTCAGATTCCCAGGGAGTAGCAATGGCACTTCCTGTCATCATCACAAAAACTACTGGTTTTCCCGAGGATGCCAGGGCCTTCATGAGTTCGGTCTGCACAGCGGGAAGAAGGATAGAAGTACGGTCTCCTCCGTTGAAACCGGGATCGTCCACCTTCATTGCTTCCCCTTCCAGTTGAGGTGAAATTCCTCCGGCAAATATGAACAAGTCGGCATCTGCGTGCTTTTTCACCAGAGCATTAAAATCCGTAACAACATAGTTCCCTGCGCTAAACCTTATATCAGCCTTACCCTCTCCCTGCCAATATTCTATAACTATTTGATATACAGAATCTTTCTTTTCGTTTAACTGGTACACTTTTAATCCCCGTGTCTTTTTAGTCCATGCCGATAACACCTCTTTATCATTAATGATGAGGCGATAACCCTCATCTGCTTCGAGTTCAAAAGAAACAGGCCCTGTAGACGATGCCCTGAAATTAGTTGTATAACGGGCAGAAAAGTTAGCTGCAGGAACATTCCCCGAAACAGACTGGCCCTCCTGCCAGGAATTTTCCACTTTACTTTCGTATCTGGTAAATACAGGTTTGCCGCTCAGCTCAGTATTATCGAAATACTCGGCTTTGAACCCCTGCCTCCCGTCATAAGAATATTGATTGCTCAGATCATTGTAAAGCAGTAAACTTTTATTGGTATAGTTAACCGCCTTTTCATAAACTACCTTCGTATTAGCACCAACTTTATCTTTAATCCCGGCAAGTACCGTGGAGAGCCTTGACGGGTTACCATTATAGTTGCCAAGAATGGAAACCGGGTTATCGGCATTCGGCCCAAGAACGACAATCTTTTTAAGATCCTTTTTCAAAGGCAGCAGGTTGTTTTCATTTTTAAGAAGGACCATTGATTCACGGGCCATTTTAAGAGCATGCTTCCGATGGGCTTCACATTCAAGCACAGAATCAGGAGTCTGAGCATATTTAACCATGTTTACCGGGTCGAACATACCGAGCCTGAAACGCACCATAAATAGCCTTCTCACAGATATATCAATCTGTTTTTCAGCAATTTTCCCATCTCTTACAGCAGCGACGAGAGCTTTATAGGCATCTGTTCCGCAATCAAGATCGGTACCATGGAAAACGGCGTCAGCCGATGCCGCTTCGGCATCCGGATGAGTCTTATGATTTTTAAAAAAGTCGTCTATTGCCCAGCAGTCGGAAGTAACATATCCGGTGAACTTCCATTGATTCCGCAGAATATCTGTCATAAGTATATCATTGGCACAGCAAGGCTGAGTTCTGAAGGCATTATAGGCACACATCACTCCCGCCACTTTCGAATCAATCACAAGCTTTCGAAAAGCAGGCAGGTACGTATCCCAGAGATCATGTGCACTTACGTCAACATCAAATTTATGACGCAATGGCTCCGGTCCGCTGTGAACTGCATAGTGTTTAGCGCAGGCAGCTGCCTTTAAATATTTCGGATCATCACCCTGCAGCCCCTTAACAAAAACATCTCCGAGAACAGATGTAAGGTAAGGATCTTCTCCATAGGTCTCCTGTCCTCTTCCCCACCTGGGATCGCGGAATATATTGATATTAGGGGTCCAGTATGTAAGTCCGGCGTACTTCTCATTCGTCTTTCCGGCAGCTACCCCCCTGTTATAAACTGCCCTGCCTTCAGAAGCCGAATAATCAGCCATGATTCCTAGGGCCTCCGGGTCAAAAGCTGCTGCCATCGCTATCGCCTGGGGATAAACGGTTACTTTATATGGAGTTCTGGCTACCCCGTGTAAGGTTTCATTCCACCAGTCATAGGCAGGAATTCCAAGCCTTGGAATTGCCGGAGAAGAATTAAGCATCTGAGATACTTTTTCTTCAAGGGTCAGGCGACTAACCAGGTCTTCCACTCTCCTTTCAAATGGCTGTTGGTAATCCTGAAAAAGGTATGGTTTTATCTGTGCTTTAGTTGTATTGAAAATTATTATACAACCAATTAGAATATGCAAAATTTTGAAATTTTTTATCCTCATTTATTTGGTTTACTTATTACTGATAATATCCTGCCGCCGCCTCTGTTCTGCGTGCACAGGATAAAATCAGTCCGGTTAATCAGCGTAAAAATTGACAATGCCATCGTTGGCATTTATTAGTAAATATCGGCATCCTCAGGTTTAAAAACTGGTACAAAAGGTACAAAAACCGGTCGTTTTTATTAAATAAAGAAAAGTAATTAACTAAGAATAAACATCGACATATCTTTCAAAAATAAGGTTTCAATATTTTTAGGGCATTTGAATATCGGAACGGCCGGAATGGGTATCCGATCTCTTTCTTATATATTCGGTAGGGCTCATGCAGAAGCGTTGTCTGAAGCACGTTGCAAAATACTTTGCATTTTTAAATCCAACGGAATAAGCCACGGAGGCAATATCATATTCCCCGGATTCAAGATATCCCAAAGCCCGTTTAAGCCTCATTTCCCTCACAAATTCAACAGGTGCCATATTTGTCAGGCTCTTGAGTTTTTTATAAAAGGTCGAACGGCTCATATTCATTGTATCGGCTACGAGATCAATATTAAACCGGGAGTCTTTCATATGCCCGTCAACCGTATCCATAACTTCTTTAAGAAAGAGTTCGTCGTAATTGGTAATTGAAGCATTTGTTGGTTTAGGTGTGTCATTTCCCCTCCCGATAAGCATTGATTCGAACAGTTTACGCCGTCCCTGAATTAAGTTACGGATCGATGCAAGCAAAAATTCATTACTGAACGGCTTGGTAATGTAGTAATCTGCTCCGTACTTAAGCCCCACTATCTGGTTTTCAACAGATGTTTTAGCTGAAAGCAATATAATTGGAACGTGGCTGGTAACAGGATTGTTTTTCAAACGGTCGAGCATTGCAATTCCGTCCATTTTAGGCATCATCACGTCGCTTATTATTACATCAGGAATTAAGTTCACCGCCTTTAACAACCCTTCCTCACCATCATTTGCTGTCTCTATCTCATATACCGGGGATAGCTGCATATGCAGAAAAGAACGCATATCTGAATTGTCTTCAACCAGAAGCAACAGATTGCGGTCACCTTGTTTCTGCTTAAAAGGCCCGGTGTTTTCAACTTCCCGCGGAGCAACCGGTACATTGTTATTGTAATCTGCCGCTGGACTTTCTGCAAAAACAACAACCTTCGGATCAAAATGATCAGTCCCCGGTTTCAATTCAATCCGTACAGTCAGCCCCCCCCTGTCGTTATTCAAAGCGTAAATACGTCCGCCATGCAGATCGATAAATTCCCTGGAAAGGGCCAGCCCAATTCCAGTTCCTCCAATCTGGCTCTCCCCTTCACTTTCCGCTCTGAAATATAAGCCAAAGATTTGCGCCAATTGCGACTCGGGTACACCGCAACCCTCGTCAGACACTTCAATCACGATATTGCCGGATGTATCTGAATGCTCGATTTTTATACTAATACTAGTACCTTCCCTTGCAAATTTAAAAGCATTGGCTAATAAATTATAAATCACAATATCCATCTTTTCAGCATCAAACCAGGCAAAAATCCGGTCCGCCGGTGAATGGACTTCTATTGCGATCTTTTTTTCTCCCGATAAATCGGAAAAGTAACCCGTAACCTTGTTGATAAAATCACTAACCTCGTTGCAACTGATTTTTAATGTCGATTTTCCGCTTTGTGCTTTTCGCAAATCAAGTAACTGATTAACAAAACGTACCATCCTGCCGGCATTTCTCCTAACCAGATTAAGATGTTCCCTTTCTTCTGTGGAAAGGCGCTTATTCTTTGCTATTTCCTCCAGTGGATTTACGATCAGGGTTAGCGGAGTTCGCAACTCATGCGAAATATTTGTAAAGAACGAAAGTTTTAAATCAGTCAGCTTACGTTCGATAATAATTCCCTGGCGAAGCCGGAACATGGTGATTATAGTGCGCCTTATCAGAATGAAAAGAACAACCACAATCGTCAGATAGATCATCCGTGCCCACCAGGTAGCCCAGGGAGGTGGAAGGATCGTAATTTCCAGGCTTCTTTGAGGTACATTAAGATAAAGGTCTGAACTGTTACTTCTCACCTGGAAAACATATTCTCCGGGGGGAAGATTAGTGTAAGTAGCCCTGGTCTGCTCTTTATTGTTATACCAAATTGAATCAAACCCGAGCAGCCTGTAAGCATACGACTTCCTGCTTTCAGACCTGTAGTCCAATAAACAGTAATCAATACTTAAAATATTCTGGTTATGGCGGAGCGTAACATGGCTGGTATTATTGATCACATCGTTGAGCGGAGAACCTGTTTGACCGGATACTACATCTTCGTTATTTACCTGGAAATTTGTAAGTGCAATATTGGCATTGATTTTCCTGTCATTGATTTTTTCCGGCAAAAAACGGATGTAACCCCGTGACGTACCAAAGATCAGTTCATTGTTTTCAGACCTAAGGGAAGCAGCCTCAGCAAAATTCATCACGGGCAACCCATCGGTGGCATCATAGTTTCTGAACTTTTGAGTTTTCAGATTAAACCGTGCTAATCCGTTTTGAGTAGCTATCCACAGGTTATAGTGTTTATCCTCCACACAGCTCAGCAAGTAGTCGCTGGGAAGTCCATTCTGCTTTGAATAATTCCGAAACTTGAGAGACTTAAACGGGTTATGGAAAATCGCCTTGTTAAGACCGCCGCCAGACGTACATATCCAAAGAGAATTTTCTGAATCGCGGTATATAAACTGTACATCGTTGTCTCCAAGGCTCTCCTTATTTCCCGGAACCTTTATAATGCGGGTAAACGGGGTTTGAAGCGGATCATTCCTGGTAGGATCGAAAATCAGCAAGCCATCGGTCGTTCCTATCCAAATATTTCCGGCAGCGTCCGGCGCAATATGCCTTATCCGGCTAAAGGCATCCCGGGGATAACCTTTCAACTTATTTCCTTTGTGAAAAAATCTTACTTTCATTTGTGATTCATCCACCAGGTTCAACCCTCCACCGAAAGTACCGGCCCAGACACGTCCTTTCTTATCCTCAAACAAAGAATAAACAATATCGCTGTTGATAGAATAGGCGTCGTCTTTACTATGAATATACCGGGTAACTCTGTAGATGGTCTGGTCCCTGTTTACAGGAGTTGCTTTCAGCAAACCATTTCCCTTTGTTCCCAGCCAGATGTTATTTTTGTTATCTGCCAGCACCGAATAGACCCCGCCCATTCCTTCTGCCGGAGTATTTAAAAATGTAATATTAACCCGGCTTCTATTATTGAATACATAAAGCCGCGATGCTTTAGTCCCGGCCCAGAAGCGACCCAGATGATCAATTCCCATTCCCCGCACCTCATTTTCCTTCGGATAGTACGTTTGTTTCACCAGTAAGGTCTGCCCGAAATCGTTTGGCTGAAACACTACCTTTTCAATCCCGCCATCATCCGAACTTAACCATAAAATACCACAGGGATCATAAAACATAGCACTGATCATATTAGAAAAACGGTAATCAGTACTACCTGATTTATCGTAAAAATGATTAAAGCTGCGTGAATGCCGGTCGTAATAACCAAACCCGCAGCCTTTCATATTAACCCATACTACTCCGCTTCTATCCTCAGAAACCTGATATTCATCAGCATCGTGAATGTAATTCGAATAATTTTGTTGTGTAAAGTAACGAAATGATTGCTCTGAAGGATCGAAAA
>JAATFW010000265.1 GCA_015654985.1 Sphingobacteriales bacterium
TAAGTTTCTTTATTTATGGGTATCTTCAAAACTGGTATCCTACCTTAAAAGCGAGCTGATTTATATTTCCGCCTTCCCTGTTCCAGGTTTCAAAACGGACACCTGCATTAATTGCAGCACGTTCGGTTATATGATAAGACACACCAGCGCCGGGAGTCATGATAAAAGCTGTTCCGGCACCTTGCTGAATGCCCAGGGCTGTCCCGATCTCCATCTGGGCATAAACAAATGAATTAAAATAATACTTGGCGCCCGCTTTCACAGGAACATACGAGCGGGTTTCCACTTCCTTATTTCTGGCACCCTGATAAAGAGACATTACCCCCGCAGAGCCGGTTGCATACAAAGATTTTGTAACCGGTATATCAAGGCCTCCGGATCCTCCGAAACCAATACCGAAATGATGGCCATATTCCCCTCCGGGGATTGAAAAATCAAGGTCGGCATTGAAGCGCGGCCTTACCGGATAAGGGGCATCGCGGCCGGTTTGTGCCTGTGTATAACAAGATACTAATGCAAGCAATAAACCTGTTATTACTAATCTTTTCATAATTACATTACAAAGAAAGTGAATCTTACCATAACTTCTAACACTACGAATGATATTAGGATTTATTTTATTTATTTTAATTATTGCCCGCTCCTGAAGAAGCACCCGGAAGCCGGTGTATATTTCTGACAGGTTGGCCTCCGGAAGTCCCGGTCTGGTCTAATTTCTCACCTTCCAGACATTATTATCGGTATTGTAATCCGGAAAAACATGATCAGGATCGAGGGTAACCGAGGAAATTTCTTCTGTTGAAGGATAAAGGAACGTCCAGCTTGTATTATGCTGCCAGATCTCTACAGGAAGATTAACCCTGAATGTCTGGTCGTTTTTCGTTTTTATTTCGGCAATTACGGGCATCGGCATTTTTTCGAGGTTAGCTACTGTAATTAATACTCCTTTCTGAGGATTATTTTTGTAATAGCTTACGCCTGTTATGGCCTGATCCATTTTCCAGTTATGTAAAAACCATCCCCGCCAGAACCAGTTCAGATCTTCACCCGCAACATTTTCAATTGTTCTGAAAAAGTCGTCAGGGGCAGGATGCTTATATGCCCAGCGGTCTATGTATGCTTTAAATGCCCTGTCGAAGCGTTCTTCGCCCAGGATCTGTTCACGCAGCATAACAAGTCCAAGAGCGGGCTTGTCGTAGACAAGACTCGTCATATTTTGTTCTTTCATATTATCGGCGCTGGTCATTACAGGTTCCAGAAGCTGATCTGTTAAAATGCGTGCCCACTTATGCATATCTTTTTTATTCTCTTTGTATTCACCGTTGTTAAATATTTCGGTGGAGAGATAATTTATAAAGGTATTAAACCCTTCGTCCATCCAGGGGTGTAAACGTTCGTTGGACCCTACGATCATGGGAAACCAGGTATGTCCGAATTCATGATCGGTAACGGCCCAAAGAGAAGCATTTCTTTCTTTTCTGTCGCAGAAAACAATTCCGGGGTATTCCATTCCGCTAATATTCGTGGCCACGTTAACTGCCGCCGGGTAAGGATATGGCATCCATCTGGCAGAATAATGTTCAATTGAAGCCTTTGTGTATTCGGTTGAGCGTTTCCAGGATGAATTGCTGTCTGACTCTACAGGGTATGCCGATATGGCCAAAGATGTTTTTCCACCGGGAAGATTAATTCTTGCGGCATCGAGAACAAATGAAGGTGAAGAAGCCCAGGCAACGTCTCTTGAATTTTCAATCCTGAAATGCCAGGTGAGCTCTTTTTTACCAACCGGACGTGACTGAGGGTCGTTTATTTCTTTTGAAGAACGGATTGTTACGGTTTTATCACTCTGCTCCGCTTCTTTCCATAATTTCTGCTGTTGGGGTGTATACACGTCCTGCGGATTCAGTAATTTTCCGGAACATACGACAATGTGACTGACGGGAGCAGTGATACTAACATCAAAATTGCCATATTCAAGATAAAATTCTGACGGTCCTTTATATGGGGTGATATTCCATCCTGAAATATCGTCGTACACACACATGCGGGGATACCACTGGGCTATGGCAAATATTTTACCGTTCCTGGTGTCCTGTATTCCGGTGCGGTCTGCTCCATAAAAAGGTATAATAAAAGAATAGTCTGCCTTGATCTGAACCCTGCCACCCTTTGACCGTATGGGTGATGGCAGAATAAGCTGCATCCGTGTATCCTCAATCAAAACCTTCAGCTCTGTATTAACGCCCTTTTCGTCTGTTAGTGTTACTGACTTTATCTTAAAGCCGGCATCAAATACCTGCCCTTTGGCACCGCCACGGCTTCCGGCTAAAGGAATCACGGCTGAGCCCCTTGACTCCGGGCGGAACAGGTTCTGATCGAGCTGCAACCATAGGAATTCCAGATCATCAGGACTGTTATTGGTGTATGAAATTATTTCGGTACCGGAGAGTTCGTTCTTTTCTTCATCAAGCCTTGCGTTTATCTGATAATCTGCGGTGTTCTGCCAATAGGCAGGGCCGGGCTTTCCTGAAGCCGAGCGATATTCATTTCCGTTTTTAGTATAAAAGGGATTGCCGAAGGCATCGTTATAATTATAACGGACATTCGTGCTATTTGTAAAAACGCTTTCTTTTTCCTGTGCTTTTAAATTAAAGCTCATTGAAAAAGCCAGAATAATACCGGCATAAAAGAAATCTCTATGCATTGTAAAAGTAAATTTTCAGATAAATAAACGTCAATATTCCTGCCAACGCTTAATGTAAGGTTTTTGTTACGATACAGCGTGTTACCTTACATAGCCGGAGTAAAAGAATACTAACAAAGGGCTTTACTGTAGCTGCTTTCATCAAATCCGCTGAGGAGAATTTCGCCCTCTTCTATTACCGGACGTTTAATGATGCTGGTCTTTTCCTGTAAAAGCCTGAAAGCCGCACCGGCAGAAGTAATAGAGTCCTGAGTTGCTGTATCCAGTTTTTTCCATGTAGTGCCGCGCTTATTGATAAGTGCTTCCCAACCAAGTTTTGAGGCCCATTCCTGTAACTTATCTTCTGTAATGCCAAGTTTCTTAAAATCATGAAACTCATAGCTGATATGATGTTCATCCAGCCAGTTCAAAGCTTTTTTAACAGTATCGCAGTTCTTTATTCCATATACTTTCATAAAAACAAACTTACGGGAAAAAAGCTGGTTCCAGGCTTATTACTTATTAAACCGTGTCATGGTCAGTTCGGTGCCTACACTTACAAAACTTTCTATCATTTCTACAGAACGCCCGATAAGGGCCGGCAACGCGGCTTGTTCTTCGTCGTCAAAAGGGCTGAGCACATAATCGATCTGTCTTCCCCTTGGAAAATCAGCTCCTATTCCGAAGCGTAAACGCGGATAGTTTTGTCCTCCTACCAATGCTTCTATGCTTTTCAATCCATTATGCCCGGCACTGCTGCCTTTAGGCTTCAGACGTATTGCGCCAAAAGGGATAGCAAGATCATCAACCAGCACGAGTATATTTTCTATAGGAATCTTTAACTCATGCATCCAGTAATTTACTGCTTTACCGCTGAGATTCATAAAGGTAGTGGGTTTGATCACATGAAGTTTTTTTCCTCTGTGGTTCAGTTCTGCATAATAAGCTAAACGAAGATTGGAGAAACTTGTACCTGCTTTTTTTACCAGTTCGTTTGCAATCATAAAACCAATATTATGCCGGGTATCGGCGTATTCGGGGCCGATATTACCTAAACCTACTATCAGATATTTCATGCTGCAAAGTTAAGATTTAAGGAGAAAGGAGGAAGGGAAAAGGTGAAAGCTTCAGAAAGCACCTATAAAAAAGAAGCCGGAGACGATATGTATCTCCGGCTTCCGAATCTTAAAAAAGGTTAATTATTTACCTTTTGCATCAAGCTCTGCCTGTCTTAAAGCACGTGAAGTTGTAACAGAAACAACAGTATCTTCAGGTGTATTAGTAACAGTAAAGTTTTTAAACGCTAAGTCACGAACACGAACTGATTTTCCAACGTCAAGCGTCTCAATACTTACTTCAACATACTGCGGCATGTCTTTAGGTAAAGCTTTTACACGTAATTTACGTAATTTCTGTACAAGCTTACCACCTGTTTTAACACCAGGAGAGGTTCCGGTTAATTTCACAGGGATCTGCATAGATAAAAATTTATCTTCCTGCAGTTGATAAAAATCAACATGAATGATCTTTTCTGTCAGAGGGTGAAACTGTGCATCCTGAATGATAGCTTTAGTTTTTACTCCGTCA
>JAATFW010000133.1 GCA_015654985.1 Sphingobacteriales bacterium
CTTCTGTAGGCGGTATCTGCCTGGGTTACTACCCTGAAGTTACGCCCGTACCGGGTAAAGTCGTTTATATAGCTGCTTCCCAGGTAGCTTGAAATCGTGCTGTAAATAGATCCGATAGACACCCCCATCTTTTTTGCCTGGTCCCTGTTTACGTTCAACTGGTAATTAGGGGTACGCGAGTTGAAAAGGGTATACGCCATCGCTATTTCCGGCCTTTGATTTACTGCTCCGAGAAATTTGTATACAACTGCTTCGAAGTCTTTGATCTCTCCGGCATTCTGCTGCTCTAATTCAATCGTAAAACCACCGCTTACCCCAAGTCCCGCAATGGCAGGAGGACTAACCGCAATAATACTTCCTTCCTTGCTGCCCGCAAACATGCCCTGTATCTGGGCCAATACCTCGCTTACAGTCCGTTTACGCTCTTCCCAGGGTTTTAACTGCACGAAAAATGTTCCCGCATTCGATTTAAACGCCCTGTTCAGGATATTGATACCCGCAATAGATGTGATGTTTTTTACTTCAGGAACCTGCTGCTGAATGGTATTTGTGATTCTGGTAAGAAAAGCATCCGTTCGTGCACTTGAAGCCCCTTCAGGAAGGCTGGCCCCTATCAGGAATATCCCGGCATCTTCAGTCGGAATAAATCCTGCAGATTTAGCCCTGAATAGTCCGAAAGCCCCAACATAGATACAAACTAAGATCACCATAACCAGCGGAGCTTTCCTGATAGCATATTGTACGCCTTCTGAGTATTTATTGGTGGTCCTGTGAAACCATACATTGAATTTAAAAAAGAACCTGTTCAGCCCTTTTGATTCTTTGTTCAGATTCATTGGCACCAGCAATAATGAACATAAAGCAGGAGTAAGCGAAAGCGCTACAAATGCTGAAAGAACTACCGATACGGCAATGGTTATTGAGAACTGCTGGTATAGTTTTCCAACCATCCCGGGGATAAATCCTACCGGTACAAATACCGCGGCAAGGATCAGTGCAATAGCAATTACAGGAGCTGTAATGTCGTTCATGGCCCGCCTGGTAGCTTCTTTGGCAGAAAGTTTTTCGTGGTCGATGTAATGCTGGACCGCTTCGACCACTACAATCGCGTCATCCACCACAATACCGATAGCAAGAACGAACGCCAGCATCGTAAGGGTATTTATCGAGAAGCCAAACAGGGTAAAGCAAATGAAGGTACCCACAATGGAAACCGGAATAGCCAGTACCGGTATCAGTGTGGCCCTCCAGCTTTGCAGAAACAGGAACACAACAAGCGTCACCAGGATCAGCGCTTCAATAAGTGTTTGAACCACTTCTTCAATGGAGATCTTGATAACAGATACCGTCTCATAACCTATAACATAGTCCATGTCGTTCGGAAATGACTTTTTCAGCTCTTCCAGGGTTTTGTTGATCCCCTCTGCCGTTTGTACGGCATTACCTCCGGGCATCTGGTTGATTGCCATCATGGAAGCCGTTTTCCCGTTAATCTTCGACCTTGTGGAATATGCAAACTCGCCGAGCTCTACCCTGGCTATATCTTTAAGGTAAACGATAGAACCGTCGGTACCCGTTTTGACAACTATATTTTTAAAATCATCTTCAGTATCAAGGTCGCCATCCATTACCACAGAAAATTCGAATGCCTGCGACGACTGCTGCGGAGGGCCGCCCACGCTTCCTCCCGGGATCCGCACATTCTGCTCCGTTATAGCCGCAGAAACATCAGCAGGTGTCAGGCCCAATTGTGCCAGTTTGTTTGCGTCCAGCCAAACCCTCATACTGAAAGGCTGCCCGAACGCCTGAACATCACCAACCCCCGGAACACGCAAAATAGCATCGCGGATATATAAGTTCACGTAGTTCGACATGAACTTCTGGTCGTGCGTACCTTTGGGCGAATAGAGCCCAAGCACCATCAGAATATCTGTATTTGCCTTACGCGTAGTAACGCCAAGCCGTCGTACCGATTCCGGCAGCGAAGGTTCTGCAATACCTACACGGTTCTGAACATCCAGCGTGGCAATGTCGATATTGGTACCCACATCAAAAGTTACGGTGATGCTCGACCGGCCGTCGGAAGTGCTGTTTGACGACATATAGCTCATCCCCGGAGTACCATTGATCTGGCTTTCTATGGGGGTGGTAACAGTTTTTTCAACTGTCTGGGCGTCAGCGCCGGTGTAGGTCCCGTTTACCGTTACTGTTGGAGGGGCTATATTAGGATACTGACTGATAGGCAGCGTTGTAATAACGATAGCCCCGATCAGTACAATCAGTATAGAGATGACGATGGCAGTAACCGGACGTCTTATAAATACTTCTGAGATCATATAAGTTCTTCTTGTGTTTCAAATTACTTCTTTGCAGGACCGGCAGACTGCGTTGCGCCCGAAGCGTCGGTTGCCTGAATCACAGCCCCTTCCTTAAGGTTTTGCGTACCCTCGCTCACAATAGTCTCGCCTTCTTTCAAACCTTCAGTAACAACAATTTCGTCGGCCACCTTAATGCCAAGCTTAACCGGGCGCTGGGCCACCTTATTGCTGTCGCCTACTACGAACACTGCAAATTCACCCAATTGTTCAATAACAGCTTTATATGGGATTACCAATTGTTCTCCTGATTGCCTGTTAGGAACTTCAACAGAGCAATTCATCCCGGCGGTAAGCCTTCCGGATGTATTGGGGAAACTGGCCCGTACCCTGATCGTTCCTGTTTGCGGATCAACAGCCCTGTCGATTGCCAGTACTTTTCCGGTGGCATTGTATTTTGTCTGGTCTGAAAGGATGATATTGAAATTCGCAGCTCCTGCCTGTTGCAGGCGTACGAAATAGGCAATATCTTTTTCATTTACAGAAATGTCTACTCCTATAGGATTGGGTGAAGAAATAGTATTGATAAGAGTAGAACCGGCCGTTACCAGGCTTCCGCGTTTTACCAGCGAGATGCCAACTTTCCCTGATACAGGTGCCACAATGATGGAGCGGTTCAGATCTGTTGCTGCAGTTGCCAGAGCGGCTTCAGCACCTGAAACCTGCGACTGTGCAGTCTGAAGGTCTGTTTGCGCGTAATCAACCCTTTGTTTTGCAATTGCGTCCTGCTGCGCCAGCCGGGTGTACCGTTCAAAGTCTTTTTTTGATTTTTCAAGATTTGCTTTTGCAATCTGCACCTGCGCCTGCGCTGAGCGGTAAGCTGCCGCATAGCGGCTGCGGTCTATTTCATAAAGCTTCTGGCCTTTAGAAACAGTCTGGCCATCATTGACAAAAATGCCGGTGATATAACCATTCACTTCCGCCCTGAGTTCTACTTCGTTCAGCGCTACTACTGTTCCGGGGTAGGAATCTACGCCCCGGACTTCTTTTTTTTCTACTTTATATACCGAAACCGGTACGGCCTGAGGGGGAGGAGGCCCCTGTTGTTTACTTTGATCTGATCCGCCACAGGCGCTTATAAAGGCTGAACCTATAATGAGGGAGGCAAATGTTAAATTCTTATTCATGATAATTTTCATTGTTGAAAGGTAATGGTTCCTAAAGCTTGTTGTACATCGAGTTTGCTGGATAAAAGACTGTATAAGGCGTTCAGGTAATTAACCTGACTTGTTCTCAGATCTGTTTCTGCAGTCATCAGTTCGAGATATGTTTTAATACCTTCACTATACTGTAATTTGATCGTATTATAAACATCACGCGAAAGTTCTACATTCTGTTTTGCCGTTTTCCAGTCATTGAGATTTGCCTTATAAGAGGCCAGGGACGTTTCATACTGCGTAAAGATCTGGTTCCTGGTGTTTTCAAGATCAAGATCCAGCCGGCGTTCCTGCAGTTGCGATTTTCTGATCTCCTGGATCCGTTTTGTCCCCGTAAAGATCGGAAGGGTCAGCGACAGGCCTGTAACCGAATTCGGGTAATTCCTGTCGTAAAGATCTTCGAACCTGTTGTTAAAATAATTAAGATTATAATTTATAAAACCCGACAAAGTTGGAAGGAACGACAACTTGTTGTAACTGGTATTAAGAGACTGCAATTGACGTTGTGTAGCCAGCAACCGGTATTCTATGCGGTTCTGATAGTTAAGCTGCAGGGTAGTATCAAGCAGCACCTGGCTTTCCATACTGGTATTGTCAAAAGCAAGGCCGAGATCTTTTTCAGGAGCGTACCCCATCAGTTGTTTCAGGTAGGCATATTTCGACTTTAACAATTCAATGATCCGTTTTTTATCTGCATTGGAATTACTCAGGCTTATTTGCGCCCGCTTGTAATCGGTTTTATCAACAAGCCCCCCTTCGTATTGAGCATAGGCATCTTTGAGCTGCTTTTCAAGCCTGGCAATATTTTCGTTGGTAATATTAAGTTGCTCGCGACTGGTAAGAATGTCGTAAAAAGCCTTGCTGACATCTACTACCGTATTGATCATACTGCTTTCGGTATATTGCCTGTATTGAAGCCTGTACCATTTTGAAGTTTTTGAAGCCTGGATAAGCCCGGCATTTAATATCTGCTGGGTGGCTTCTGCTCCAACAACAGAAGTATGCTTCTGGCCGGAAGTAACGATCTGGTCGCCGAATGCGATAGTCTGTCTTTTAATATTATAGTTGTAAGAGCCGGTTCCGTTGATCTGAGGTAACCATCCCGAAAGTGCAGAATTAATATCCCGCTCGCTGATCTCCTGGTCGATGAGTGATTGTTTCACCTCCGGCTGGTTTTTAAGCGCGTAATCTATACATTGCTGCAGGGTTGCATTTCTAAGTGTCGAATCTCCCTGCAGGGCCTGGCCACGCAGAAGTGCCGGCACCAAAAGGGGTATACTCACCAGCAGAGGCAAGACGAGTCTGTTATATTTCATATTTTATTAATTGTGTTGTATTATAAGTCTTAACTTGAAGATGTATTAATTTACAGGCGTTTTATGTTATTATCTATAATCTCATAGCCCTCGCTGCATTATAATTATTGGCTTTAGCTTTCATCCCCTCAGCTCTCCCTGCTCCTTAATTCCATCCCAGATAACTTCTGCCATCCCATGAAGCCGGTCGATGGTAAAATCATGACGGCCGGAAAGATGAAATTTTGCTGCTGCTACAATACTCCCATGCACAATTGGCCCCAGTAGTTCATAGTCCATTTTTCTGATCATCCCATTATCTATGCCATACTGTATAAAGGGCTTTACCTTACTGTTAAAAAGTTTACTTTCACTCATTGCAAAATGTTTGGCATAGGGCGAATTGATATATTGTTCAAGAAAATAAAGAAAAGCCTCGTGTTTAATAAAGAATGAACACTGATTTACCCAAAAGTCAATAAAACGATCGCGGTAAGGCTGCTTTTCATTATCGTCTTTCAATGTAGCCGCTGCCAGCCTGTCTTTAACATAAACATATAATTCCTTAATTAATTCGTCCTTGCTATCAAAATAATGATAGATCGTACCCGCCGCCACGCCTGCGTTTTTAGCAATCTGGCTCATAGGGGTTCCATGAAAACCATGCTCTTTAATAAGTATCAAAGTGCTTTCAAGAATTGCTGTTTTTTTGCAGGTCTGATTCTCTAATTGAACGTTCATTCGGTGCGAAATTAAGGTATCTTCTCTTTACTATTTCGTAAAGGACGATATATGACATTATTATGATATCTGCACTTCCGTTAGAAAAAAATCAATAAAGGATCACTATTGTTGTAACTTTTATAATCGTCTGAAAGTCAATAGGCACGAAGTGTTGACAATCAATAATAATTGTGATCTGTATCAATACATTTTTTGGTCAGCGTCCCTACTTTTGGAATATAAAATTCAACCGCCATGACAGACGTTCATGATTATATCTCAAGGGTTAGCCATTCAGTATTTACCTGCCCATGCTGCAATTCCACATTAGATTATGTGCAGTTGTTAAATGATGATAAAAGAATTCAGGAAGACTTTTTCGTGTGTGAGAAATGTGGTTCGCGTATTGAAAGTGTTTTTGTTGAAGAGGAAGACGTTCCTGCATTTTACGATTAGCAAGCACTCATTTTTTATTTACTATATATACTGATAAGCGGGAAATTGTTAATCGTTTCCTGCTTATTCTTTTTGTAAGGTGCCCCGGATAATTTATAAGCGGCCCTCCGGATGTCCTTCATCGTTAACCTTGCTTCATCCCCCTGAAAAAGGCTATCACCTCCGTTACAGCACCATCTGCATCACATACCACCAGAAAGCAGAAGTAATAAATGCCAGTAGAATACCGGTTCCTACCATCAGGTTTGATAATTGCGGATTAAGTTTATACTGATCAGCCAGAAGACTGCCTGTTACCAGCGTAGGCATGGCTGCTTCAAAAACA